>URAQ01000105.1 GCA_900545875.1 uncultured Collinsella sp. | reverse complement strand
AAGCATGAGCGACACAATAATCGACGAACCGCCGTAGCTAATAAACGGCAACGGTTTGCCCGTCATGGGAAACACGTTGAGGATGCCCAGCGCGTTAATCAAAAACTGCACTGCGAGAATGACCGCGGAGCCAGACGCCATAAGCGCGCCCCGGCGATCGGTCGCCTGCTCGGCAATGCGAAACGCCGAGTAGATCAGCATCGCAAACACCAAGAAGAACAGCACGGTTCCGACAAAACCGACTTCCTCGCCAATGATGGCCAGGATGTAGTCATTGTGCGCCTCGGGCAGATACGAGTACTTCATGGTTGAGTTGCCGATGCCACGGCCGAACAGACCGCCCGAGGCAAAGGCCATAATGGCAAGCGTGGCCTGATAGCCGTCACCATACTCGTCGGCCCAAGGGTTCAAGGCAACCTGAATACGCACCATACGGTACGGCTCTGCGACAAGCGCAATCACGATCACGAGAATGCCGAAGATTAGCACGCCGATGATAAATCTGGGGTCGAGACCCGCAAACAACGCCATGCACATGAGGGTCAACAGGATGATCAGGACAGTACCGAAATCGGGCTGGATAAAGATCAGAAAGAGCGAAATGCCCAGGTAGATGCCCATCTTGCGAAGGAATTCGTTGATGTTGCCACCGGGCGAAAAGAAGCGATCAAGCATGATGGCCGAATACGCAATGGCAAATGGCTTTAAAAACTCGGAAGGCTGGAACTGAATACCGGCGATGTTAAGCCAGCGCGTGGCGCCACGGCTGCCGCTGCCCACCAAGAACACCAGAAACAGTAGCCCTATCATGCCTATGAGGAAGATCCTGAGCACATCCTCCCCAAACCAGCTGTCCGGCAAAACGCGCACGATGGCAATCAGCGCCAGAACACCGACCACGGCAAACGCGGCCTGTCGACCCAGAAAAAACGTCGCCGAGCCATTCTCGTGCAGCGCCTCGACCGAAGACGCCGAGTACACCATCAGCAGGCCAAAGCATACCAAGGTAAACAAGCAGGCCATGAATATCAAACGGGGGCGCATGATACGGGCGGGAACGCCGGCAATATAGCGTTCGCTAAACGACTGCCCGCCGCGACCGGAACGCGGTGTGCTGCGCCGCGAGGAAGCACGGTCCGAGTCGGGCCTCCTCATACCTTGTCGGGGGCTCTCCTCTCTCACCGGCAACCCCTATTCCATTTGCGATTTCGCCGCAGCGGCAAGCTGGGCCACATAGTCCTTAAACACGCGGCCGCGCTCCTCATAGCCCGAGAACTCATCGAACGAAGAGCAGGCAGGAGAAAGTAAGATCACGTCGCCACGGCTCGACAGCGAACGGGCGACGTCCACGGCATCGCGCAGGTCATCCGCCTGGGCGATATCCACATCGCCGTCGACATCGGCCTCGTCCATAGCGGCGGTGAAACGCTCGCGCGCATCGCCAAAGCAGACGACCGAGCGTACGTTATCCATAACAACGCGCGCGAAGTCCGTGAGCGGCGTGCCCTTATCGTGGCCGCCGAGCAGCAAGATCACGTCGTCATCGGGAAATGCCGTCAGTGCCTTCTCGACCGCATCGGTGTTGGTCGCCTTGGAATCGTTGACGTAGCGCACGCCGTCAATCTCGCCACACGGCTCCACGCGGTGCTCGAGCGGCTGGAACGAGGCAAGACCGCGGCAGACACCATCGACATCGGCACCGACCGCCAAGGCAGCCGTGGCGGCGCACAGGGCATTGATAACATTGTGATGGCCCGAGATCTTGAGCTCGGATCTAGCGATGAGCGGGGTCTCGACGCCCTTCAGGCGCACGACCATCTTGCCGTCGCGCACAAAGGCGGCATCCTCGCCCTCAGGCTCGTCAAAGGCAACCTTGCAGATGCGACGACCCGGCGTGTAGATGTACTCATCGAACTCGTGAATGCCGGCGTCTTCGACGTCGACAACCGCCAGATCGTCATCGACCATATTGTCAAACAGTTTGATCTTGGCAAGCGCGTAGTTCTTATGGCTCTTATGCCAGCCCAAGTGGTCGGGAGTGATGTTGAGCAGCACCGCCACGCGGGGGTGGAGCTCGGTTGTCGTAGCAATCTGATAGCTCGAGAGCTCAGCCACAAACCACTCGTTGTGGGCTCGGCCGTCAATCTCGTTGACCGGCGGCTCGCCGATGTTGCCGACAGCAACGCTGGCCTCGCCGGCAGCCTTAAGCAGATAATCAGTCAGCGACGTGGTGGTCGTCTTGCCGTTGGTGCCCGTGATGGCAATCCAGTTATCGGGCGACAGGCGATAGGCAAACTCGGGCTCACCCATAATCTGGGCGGCATGCTCGCGCCCGGCCTTAAAGAAGCCCGAGAACTCCGAGATGCCCGGGCACGTCACGCATACGTCATAGGCGCCCTCGACCTGTTCGGTCCCATAGACAAACGACGCACCAGCAGCCTCGAGCGCACGCGTGGCGTCATTGGGTTCAGAGGTGCCACCGCCATACACGGTAACGGCACTTACGCGCTCGGGATGTGCCAGCGCCCAGCGGGCGACATCGAGACCGGATTTGCCCTGACCCAAAACGAGCAGGCTAAAGACATCAGCAAGAGGCATGAAAGACCACTATCCCAACTGGAAGAACAGGGCAAGGCCAACGGCACCAAAGGCAGCAGCGATAATCCAAAAACGGATGACGACCTTGGTCTCGGCCCAGCCCTTCTTTTCGAAATGATGATGGATGGGCGCCATAAGGAAGACGCGCTTGTGCGTAAAGTGGAAGTAGACAACCTGAATCATGACCGACAGGGTCTCAACGATAAACAGGCCGCCGATGATGAGGGAGACGACCTCGGTGTTGGTCATGATGGACGTGCAGGCAAACGCGGCGCCTAGGGCAAGCGAGCCGGTATCGCCCATAAAGATGCTCGCCGGATAGCAGTTGAACCACAGAAAGCCCAAGCAGGCACCGGCACACGCGGTGCAGAAGATGGACAGGTTCACGTCTCCGTGCAAAAACGCCATGGCAGCCATGGCGAGCATGGCAATCATGGAGGTGCCGCCAGCAAGACCGTCAAGGCCATCGGTCAGGTTCACGGCATTAGAAAGACCGGCGATCATCAGCCAGCAAAAGACAATGTAGAGCCACGGGAACGAAAGGCCGCAGATGGTGGTCGAAAGCACGCCAAGGTCAATCGTCAGGCCGCCGGGAAAACGAATCTCGGGGGCGACGCCGCACCAGTTAACGGCAAGTACCGTAAAGGTGACACAGATAATGGTTAGGCCGATCATCTTGGCATGAGGCGTCAGACCGAGCGAGCGCCCATGCGTAACGGAGGTCAGGTCGTCGATCAGGCCCAGCACGCCTGTCGCCAGCGTGGCGAGCAGCACGAGCACGAGCTCGGTGGTGAGCTTGCCCATCAGCAGGCAGGTCAGCGAAATCGCGACGAGAATGACAACGCCACCCATGGTGGGCGTTCCCTGCTTAACCAAATGACGCTTGGGGCCGTCGGCACGAACCTGCTGGCCGATACCCTCGACCTTAAGTAGCTTGATCCACCACGGCATGAGCAGCAGCGCAATGGCAGCGGCGATGCCAAGCCCCAAAAAAGCCTGATACGTTGGATACGAGGGATTGCCGAACATGGGCTAGCACACACCTTCCACAAAGCGGTCGAGCTCAACAAAGCGGGAACCCTTGACCAGTACAACATCATGTTTTTCAAGCGCGCCGCCCATGCGGTCGAGCACCTGCTGATAATCGGAGAACACCTGGATGCGGTCCTCGTCCATGCCCATCATGCGCGCGGCATCGGCCATAAGCTGGGCCAGCTCACCACCCACGCACGCCAGCATGTCGAGCTTCTTGGCGGCGGCATAGGCGCCCACGAGCTCATGCATGCGAGGAGCCTCATCGCCCATCTCGCCCATCTCGCCCAGGATCGCCATGCGAGACCCCGTGCACGAAAGCGAGCACAGCAGATCGAGACCAGCAGCCATGGATTCGGCGCTGGCGTTATAGGAATCGTCGATGACGCGGGCACCGCTCTTGGCGCGCTTGATCTCCTGGCGGTGCCCGGTGATCGTGAGGCCCCTAAAGGCAGCATCGATCTGCTCGGGCGTCACGCCCAGGCGATAGGCAACTGCGGCGGCCTTAACGGCATTTGGGACGGACTGCACGCCGGGGATGGCAAGCATGGTATCGGTCGTCTCACCCTGGCCAAAATCGAGCGTAAAGACCGGACGGCCCTCGTCATCAACACGAATGTCGCGGGCACGGACCTCATCATCGTCCGAGACGCCGGCCAGCATCACATCGATACCAGCAGGCTGGGCGAACGTATCGCGAATGAACGGCGTAAAGTCGTCCTCACCGCCCAAAACCAGCAGCGGCAAGAAGTCGCCGGCGGCGCACATACCCTGGACAATCTCGGCCTTAGCGCGGGCGATGTTCTCGCGGCTGCCCAAAATGCCGATGTGAGAGGTACCAATCTTGCTCACGATGGCAAGGTTGGGATTGGCGGACTGGGACAGGCGCTCAATCTCGTGGAAATGGTTCATGCCCATCTCGAGCACCAGGACCTCGGTATCGGCCGGAGCGGAAAGCACCGTGAGCGGCATGCCGATCAGGTTATTGAAATTGCCCTTGGTGGCCCAGACACGATAGCGCTTGGCGAGCACGGCGGCGAGCACGTCCTTGGTCGTCGTCTTGCCGATGGAACCGGTAATACCAACGACCAGGCAGCCAAGCTCCAGACGGTACGCGTGCGCCAAACGCAGCAGAAAGTCCTCGGGATCATCGGTCAGCAAGATGGCACAGCCCTTGTCCTGCGCCAGCGAGACCAGCTCGGCCTCGGGCTCACGCGTCATCACGACGGCGCCGGCACCCGACTGGACGGCACGGGAAGCAAAATCATTGCCGTCGACGTTTTCACCGGGAAAGGCGACGAAAATCGTCCCTTCCTCGACCTGACGCGAGTCGATAACGCACCCGCGGCATACCCGATCGGCTTCTCCCGTCACGGTTCGGGCCCCTGTTGCGGCCGCGAGGTTGTTGACGGCGATCTCTATCATTGCAGCTCCCCTGTAAACCTAATAATGCTATCGGCGTATTGTATCCCAGCGCCGCACATGCGTGGTGCAGGGCATGTGAACACCCTCATATGGGACAACAAACCACGCCCCAAAGATTGTAACCCCCTACTTCGTGTGCGGGATACCCAGCACGTCGAGCGCGTTGGCCATAATGGACTGGAACGGCACCGCAGCGGCATCTGAGCCGCTCGGCGTTCCGTCGAGCGTGATATAGCACAGCACCTTGGGCGATTGTGCCGGCGCAAAGCCCATAAAGGACGACATGTAGTTCTCCTTGAGGTAGCCGCCGTTCTCGTCGGCTCGTTCGGCCGTACCGGTCTTACCCGCCACGTCATAGCCGTCAACCGCGCCGCCAACGCCCATTCCCTCGGACACGACCGTCTGCATGCACGATGTCACCTGGGATGCGGCGTCCTCAGAAATCGCGCGTTCGCCTTCGCCCCAGTCCTTCTCGTCGCCTTTGCTGGACTTATAGAAGTGCGGGGTCATCATCACGCCGCCGTTGGCGATGCCGCCCACGGCACGTGCGATCTCAATCGGCGAGACGGACAGCGCCTGTCCAAAGCTCATCGATCCCAGCGTGGCGCCGTCATACTGGTCACGCTCCTTGACGATGCCCAGGCTCTCGCCCGGAAAATCGACACCGGAGCTGTGACCGATGCCCCACTTGTCCACATAGGCGGCAAAGTCGTCGGCACCGATCTTGCGCCCCACCAGGACAAAGCCCACATTGGACGAACGGCGCATCATCTCGCGCACATCCATGGTCATGCCATAGTCGCGCTTATCGGCATCGGTAACGGTATCGTCGCCCACCTTGATGCTCGCCGGCACCTCAAACGACGTACTCGATCGTACGACGCCCAAGTCGAAGCCGGCGCCCGCCACGAGCGTCTTAAAGACCGAGCCGGGCTCGTAGGCGTCAGTGACCAGGCGCAGGTTCATATCCTCGGTCTTGGCGTTCTCCAGATCGGTCTGGTCGTAGGTCGGGTACGAGCACGCCGCCAGAATCTCGCCCGTCGTGGGATCGGTGACCAGGGCCGAGCCATTCTTGGCCTTGGTCTTTTCGACCGCCTCGGCCAGGGCGTCCTCGGCGGCACGCTGGATATTGACATCGAGCGTCGTCACGATGTCCACGCCGTCAACCGCCGCCACCTTTTTATAGGCGCCGCCCGCGATATAGCTACCGTCCCT
>URAQ01000104.1 GCA_900545875.1 uncultured Collinsella sp. | reverse complement strand
GGTTTCAAACCGGGCTCGAACGAACATGCCTATTGACAATGGCTTTCTCATATTAAAGAAAGGGGCTCCGTACGGATACGTGCGGAGCCCCTCGTTACGATAACAAGAGTCGATTAGAAATCGATGTCGGTGTCGTAGTAGCAGGCCTTGAGGATCTTCTCGAAGTCGGCAGCCTTGGTCTCACGCGGGTTCTCGGGCGTGCAGGCGTCCTGCTCGGCGTTCGCGGCGATCTCGGGCAGCTTGGCGAGGAACTCCTCCTCGGAAACCATCTGCGGGTTCTCGGCGTCGACCTTCACGCCACCATTCGCGTAATCCTTGATGGACTGCGGAATGTTGAGCTGGTCGTTGAGGTCGCGAATCTTCTGGACGAGCGCAGCGATGAGCTCCTCGTTGGTCTCGCCGGGAAGGTGCAGGATCTCCTTGGCCACGTAAGCGTAACGCTCAGCAGCACGCGGGTCCTTGGAGTTCCACTGGATGACCTTGCCCAGGTACATGGCGTTAGCGGCACCGTGGATGATGTGGCCGTTCTCGAAGGCAGCACCGGTCTTGTGAGCCATGGAGTGAACGATGCCGAGCAGGCCCGAGGAGAAGGCGATACCGGCGATGCACTGAGCCTCGTGCATGTGCTGACGAGCCTCATGGTCGCCAGCATAGGACTTGGGCAGCCACTCGACGATCTCGCGGATGCCGTGCAGGGCGTTGGCGTCGGTGAACATAGAGGCGCAGGTGGAAACGTAGGCCTCCATGCAGTGGGTCAGAGCATCCATGCCGGTGTGAGCGCACAGCTTGGCGGGCATGGTGTAGGTGAGCTCGGGGTCGACGATGGCGACATCAGGGGTGATGTTGAAGTCGGCCAGTGGGTACTTGATGCCCTTTTCGTAATCCGTGATGACGGAGAATGCGGTGACCTCGGTAGCAGTGCCGGAGGTAGAGGAAATGGCGCAGAAGTGAGCCTTCTGACGCAGCTCGGGGAAGCTGAACGGCTGGATAATGTTGTCGAAGGACTCCTCGGGATACTCGTAGAAGACCCACATGGCCTTAGCAGCATCGATGGGCGAACCGCCGCCGATAGCAACGATCCAGTCGGGCTCGAAGTCGCGCATAGCGGCTGCGCCCTTCATGACGGTCTCGATGGAGGGATCGGACTCGACGCCCTCGAACAGCTTGACCTCCATGCCAGCCTCTTTGAGGTCGGCCTCAACGTCCTGCAGGAACCCGCCGCGGCGCATAGAGCTGCCGCCAGAAACGATGATGGCCTTCTTACCCTTGAGGTTCTTCACCTCGTGGCGAGCGCCCTCACCAAAGTACAGATCGCGAGGATTGGTAAAACGTCCCATACTGTGCCTCCTAAACAAGCCCCTCTTAGACTTGCGTATATAACGGAGCACCCAATTGGCTCCGTTAGGACCGGTTTGCGCGTTGCCGGCGATGACAATGCGCGATGTCTAAACGTCTCAACGCTCAGACAAACACTATTTTACCGTTCTGGTTGGTCAGTTATTCACCTAAAGCCGCCAATGATGAAACGTTTTTTCTATCCCTGAAGACCCTTGTGCGGCATTCATACTCCCAAGCTGGGCAAACGTTTTATCAAGGTTGACTACATATCCCGGGCAGGACGGTGCCCCTCCAAAATATGCACCGTTCGCCGCCAAAAATCGACCGTTTGCGGCACCGTGATACCACTCGGTCGTCCAAGGTGCCGACATTTGTGCGACATCCGTCTTCGTGGTGCAAAGGTGCAAGTCCAAGTGCGGCACCCCCGGTGTGCCACATGCGGGTAAACTAGAACCTTATATAGAGACATTTGAACCCTAACCGCAGCAAAGGAGGCCCCATGGCATTCGATCCCATTCAAGAGGATTGCCATCGCCTCGTTCTTGAGGCCTTGCGCCGCGACAATATCCCGCTCACCGACGGTGCCGCCGTAGAGCGTCTGATGGAACAATTCACCCGCAACCCTGCACCGCTCATCGTGCACGACCGCGACCGCGCCGGGCACCTCATTGCCAAGGTGGTCGAGGCTGTCGACTACCGCATCCCCTTTATCCCCGACGACGCCCAGGCAGAGCAAGAAGAAGCCGCAGCCGAGAACATGCTCCGCGAGGCAGCCGCGCTCGATCCGGCTAACTGGGATGCCCAACGCATGCTGACGGCGCTCACCGCCGAATCCAACGAGGAATACGTGCAGTATCTGGTGTCCAAGTGCGACGAGGTGGAGCACGATCTGGCGCTCAAGATTGCCTCGGCGCAGGACCCCTACGAGCGCGAGGCCGCAGGCGACCTGACCCGCCGTCCCTACCTGCGCTGGCTTGCCGCCTTGGCATCGCGCGCGCTCATTAGCGGCCGCTACCGCATGTCGCTCGAAGCCGCAAACCGCAGCCTCGACTTTGCCCCCAACGATCCTGCCGGCGTCCGCCACACCGCAATGCTCGCCATGGCAAAGCTCGAATACCCCGCTGAGGAGCTCAAGCGCTTTCGCTCTGCCCACTCCGTCCCCTATCTCGCCAACACGCCGCTGCGCCGTCGTCCCAAGGATGCGGAACGCGACTTGGACCCGTGGACGCTCATCGCGCTGATGAGCGCTGCCTGGCGCGAGCTGGATTACGAGGGCGCCGAACACTACCTGCGTATCCTTGCGCGCTCGTGCCCGCACGCAGCCGAGGCGCTCTACTTCCAAACCGAGTTTCCCGATGGCGTCTATGCCCGCGTCAACGTGGGTGCAGGCTCCACCGACGAGCTCGTCCTTGCACTCTCCGAGGCGACGCCGGTACTGCAGGAGGGCCTGGGCGCGCCCGACAACGCCAGCTTTGCCGCCTGGGTCGCCACCAACGATATCGTGCGTTCCCAAATCGACGAGCGCATCCTGCGGGCGGCCGAGCAGGGCTTGCCGTTTAAGGGAGGAGACCTCTAATGGATCCGAGCGTCTACATCCCCGCCTACCTGGAGCGCGCCTACGTTGCGTCGCACCCCGAACTCACCGATGCAGCACGCGAGCTTGTCCATAACGACGTGAGCGTCAACCCTCATAAGTATGCGCAGACCGAGCATGCCCAGGCGCTATTGTCCTATGCTGGCGTCCACCGCCACCTGCTCGACGAACTCCATCGCATCGAGGACATGGGCAGCGACGAGGAGTTTGAGCAGACGCGCAACCGCCTGTTCGACGATATGCGCGATGAGTTGCTCAAGATCGTCCGCGTCGATGCGTATGTCCTCGATGCGCAGCTGCTCGCCATCATTTTGGCGGACACGCCCGTCGACGCCTGCCTGGGCGACCTGATGAAACTCGAGGCGACCACGGCCGATTACCTGCAGCAAAGCGTGCCCGGGTTCGACATGGAGGCCCCACACTACTGGGCCAACAAGGTTTTGACGGACGGCGTGACGGCGGCCGATCTCACCGTAAGCGAGCCGGCTCTTATCGGGTGGCTCCACACGCTCGAGGCCATCTCGCAGCTGTGCATGGCAAGCGCTCGCTACCGTGCTGCCGCCAACTATTCTCGCCGTATTCTTAAGGCGGAAGGCTATCCCACCCGAGCTGCAGGCACCGTGCTACTCGCCCTCGCTCGCCTGGAAGACGAGGACGGCTTTTTTGCCCTGGCCCACCAGCTCGAGGAGCAGATGGGGGCCGATGCCCTCGAGAACTCCCCCTGGTACCTGCTCGCCCGCACGATCTTGCTGTTCAAAACGAACAAGATGCGCCCGGCGACACGCGCGCTGCGCGAGTTTGCCAACCGCTGCGAGGGCGGCGCGTTCTTTTTGCTGAACCCCATGTATCAGACGCCGTACCTTCCCTGCCGGCCCGAACCGCACGACCCCTGGGACCTTTCGCATCAGGCAGTTTGGGAGGCCGACGGCATCATCTCGGATACTCCCGACTTTGCCCCCTGGGCCAACGCTTGCGAAGACGTATCGCAGCTTGCCCAGGAATTTGCGCGCCGCTACGGCTTTTAGCGACGCGATCGCCCCGACCATGTCATCTATGTTAGGAACGGCTTCATGAACCTCCGCTCATCTCTTGCCTGCACCTCGAGCGATATCGCCCGCTGGGGATTGCGCTCCGTCCTTAAGCGCCAGGGCGGCGTACTCCCCGGCCGCATCGCCATGAAAATCGACCCCGAGCTGCTGAGCGACCTCGCCGGCCTTGTCGACCGCAGCGTGGTGATCACCGGTACTAATGGCAAGACCACCACCTCCAACCTGATCGCCGACGCCGTTGCCGCCAGCGGCGCTACCGTGGTGTGCAACCGTGCCGGCAACAATATGGAGCCCGGTGTGGTGGGTGCTCTGCTCGAGGCCCGCAGTGGCCTTAAGCACACCAGCAGCGGCAAGCGCGTGGGCGTTTTTGAATGCGATGAGCTCTACACCGTGCGCGTCCTGCCCAAGCTCAAGCCGACGTACTTTGTGCTGCTCAACCTGTTCCGCGACCAGCTAGATCGCTATGGCGAGATCGATCACACCCAGGAGGTCATCGCCCACGCGTTGGAGCTTTCGCCGGCAACGACGCTCATCTACAACGCCGACGACCCGCTGTGCGCCTCGATTGCCGCGCGCGTTCCCAACGCGAGTATTGCCTTTGGCATCGATGGCGCCACCAACACCGAGTCCGACCGTATTAGCGACTCACGTTTTTGCTCACAGTGCAACGCGCCGCTGGAGTATGGCTACGTGCAATACGGCCAGCTCGGCGCCTACCATTGCCCCTCGTGCGGTTGGGCACGCCCCGCACTGGTCCGCCGCGTAACGAATGTGGAGCTCAGTCGCGATGGCTATGGTTTTGACCTGGTGTTTGGATCTGATTCCAGCGCGCCAGCCGCGCACATCGCCACACGCTACAACGGCTTATATATGGTCTACAACGTTGCCGCCGCATTCTTTGCCGCACATGAGTTAGGCGTGGATATGGCGCACCTGCAGCCCACGCTCGATGCCTACGTTCCCGCCGGCGGACGCATGGGCCGCTGGGATATCGCCGGCCGCACCGTCGAGGCCAACCTGGCCAAGAATCCCGTAGGCTTCGATCGGCAAATCCAGTCCATCAAGACGGCAGGCGGCAGACTCTGCGCTTTCTTCCTTAATGACAACGACGCCGACGGCCACGATGTATCGTGGATCTACGACGTCGACTTTGAGCGCATCGCCGACACGCCGGGACTTGTCGCCTTTGCCGGCGGCACGCGCGCACACGACATGCAGGTGCGCCTCAAGTACGCCGGCATCGATGCCGCGATTATCTCGGACGTCGCGCAGGCAATTGGCGCCGTGGCAGACGAGGCCGCCGATGACACCTTCTACGCCGTCGCCAACTACACGGCCTTCCCGCCGCTGGTCAAGGAGCTCGACGGGCTGAAGGGCGCCACTTCCGACGCTGTTGCCGGGCGCGCCGTAGCCCGTGCCGACGGCAGCGCTCTTCCTGTCGGCATCGCACCAGTCGAGCTTTCGCGCCCGCTGCGCATCGTCTACCTGTATCCCGATGCCCTTAACCTCTACGGTGACGGCGGCAATGTTATCGCACTCGAGCGCCGCTGCGTCTGGCGTGGCATTCCCGTGCGTGTAGACGAGGTCCGTATGGGCGAAACGCTTGATTTGACCGATGCCGATATCGTCATGATGGGTGGCGGCTCCGACCGCGATCAGCTAGCCGTGGCACACGAGCTGCTCGCCCAAAAAGACAAGGTCGCGGCCTATGTTGAGGACGGCGGCACACTGCTTGCCATCTGTGGCAGCTATCAGCTGCTCGGCCGTTCGTACTACATGGGCGACGATCGCATTGAGGGCCTGGGCGTCATTGCCGCCGAAACCGTACGCGGCTCCGACCGCCTGATCGGCAACGTAGCCGTCAAAACCGATCTGGCACCTGAGCCCTTTGTGGGATTCGAGAACCACGGTGGCCGCACGCTTTTGGACGCCGAGGCCACGCCGCTCGGAACGTCCGTCGTCACGGGCACCGGCAACAACGGCGACGATGGCTTTGAGGGTCTCATCTACAAGGGCGTCATCGGCACGTACCTACACGGACCGGCACTGCCCAAGAACCCCGAACTCGCCGACTGGCTGATCGCGCACGCCCTCGAGCGCCGCGGCGATGCGCAGGCCACGGCCCTGCTGCCGCTCAAAACCCTCGACGACACCTACGAGCACGCCGCCCACGACGCCGCCATGAAGCTCCTCCCCTAACGCCCCAACCACCACAAAGGGGACAGGCACCTTTGTGGGGCACCTTTGTGGTGGGTTGATTTCCGATCTCAGCCGAACACATTGAGCGGATAGGCCGTTCCCGCAGTT
>URAQ01000103.1 GCA_900545875.1 uncultured Collinsella sp. | reverse complement strand
GGAGCGATATGCGTAAACCCGCCTCCGCCGCAGATGATCACCGCGGGGCGGCGGCCATTCGGTTTATCGGGCAGCGGCTCGGCACCCAAATACGTAAACGTCGCCGGATAATCCTCGGTCGGCTCCTCGCCCCACAGCGCATGGTTCTCGACAATCATATGTGCTCCCTTCGCGCAAATTATGCGCCTTTGTTTTTCGCCTTCAAGCGTACCCCACTTGAACCCGTGGCGCAGAAACACACCAGCAATAAGTTTCCCTTTAACTGATATATCACATAATCCCAGCTCAGAGGTATCGCTGAGCAGCGTAGAATAGGGGGCGTTGACCAAGCCGCGAAACACATATGAAACGTTTCCGGCAAACCAAACGCGCGATATGCGCCTATTTAAGTTGGAGGCAACTATGGGTCTGCTCGATTCGCTTAAGTCCACCTTCACCTCGGCCGGCGAGGCGTCCGTTCCGCCCGCAGCAAGCTTCGCCACCCGCGAAGGCGTCATCTATGCCCCCGTCAACGGCGTGCTCGTCAACCTGGACGAGGTTCCCGACGAGACGATCGCCTCGGGCATGCTTGGCCAGGGCTATGGCATCGAGCCCATTACCGGCACCATCTATGCGCCCGCCAACGGCCGCATCGGTGCCACCACTGTCACCAACCACTCCATCGGCATGATCACCGAGGACGGTCTTCGCGTGTTTATCCATGTTGGCCTGGGTACCGTGGAAATGAACGGCAAGGGTTTTGCCCGCTTTGTCGAGATGGGCGATGTGGTCAAGGCAGGCCAGCCGCTCATCAGCTTCGACCGCGAGGCCATTAAGGCCGCTGGTCACGAGGACATCGTGACCGTCATCGTCTCCGAGCTCGACCGTCTTAAGAGCATCGACCATGTCGGCGAGTCCGGAACGCTTATCGGCGGCAACCCGCTCGTCAAGCTGGGCGACCCGCTGCTGGTGGCCAAGACCAAGTAGCCAGGCCCCGCGCCACACAGCCAAAAGGCACCTCGTCAAGCGCCCGCGACCATTTGACCGCGGGCGCTTTTCGTTTGAAAAACCATCCGGCCAATGCCTTATCTGTATAGCCCAAATGAGCCGAGCTGCTAGAATATCGAACTGTATGGATAGCTATCATTCAACCGTTATGGGAGGATACGTGAACCGCACCAAAATCGCGCAGCTCTATGCCGATGCCGAGTCGCTCGGCGGCCAGACCGTCACCGTCGCCGGCTGGGTCAAGTCCGTCCGCGACATGAAGAACTTTGGCTTTGTTACGCTCAACGACGGCAGCTGCTTCCGCGACCTGCAGGTCGTCATGAACCGCGAGGCACTCGACAACTACGACGAGATCGCCCATCAAAACGTCTCGGCCGCACTCATTTGCACCGGCACCGTCAAGCTGACCCCCGATGCGCCCCAGCCTTTCGAGCTTTCTGCCACCTCCATCGAGGTCGAGGGCACGAGCGCCCCGGATTACCCGCTGCAGAAGAAGCGCGCAACCGTCGAGTTCCTGCGCACCCAGCAGCATCTGCGCCCGCGCACCAACCTGTTCCGCGCCGTGTTCCGCATCCGCTCTGTCGCGGCTGCCGCCATCCACCGCTTCTTCCAGGAGCAGGGCTTTGTCTACGTCAACACCCCCATCATCACCACGAGTGACTGCGAGGGCGCCGGCGAGATGTTCCGCGTGACCACGCTCGACCCCAAAAATCCGCCCCTCACCGAGTCCGGCGAGGTCGACTGGAGCCAGGACTTCTTTGGCAAGCATGCGAGCCTCACCGTGTCCGGCCAGCTCAATGCCGAGAACTTTGCCATGGCCTTTGGCGACGTGTACACCTTTGGCCCCACCTTCCGCGCCGAGAACTCCAACACCACGCGCCACGCCGCCGAGTTTTGGATGATCGAGCCCGAGATGGCCTTTGCCGACCTTAACGACTACATGGATAACGCCGAGGCCATGCTCAAGTACGTCCTTAAGGACGTCATGACAACCTGCCCCGACGAGCTCAATATGCTCAACAAGTTTGTGGACAAGGGTCTGCTCGAGCGCCTGGACCATGTCGCCAACTCCGACTTTGCCCGCGTTACCTACACCGAGGCCGTCGAGATCCTGGAGCAGGCCGTCGCCGCCGGTCACAAGTTTGACTATCCCGTGAGCTGGGGCATCGACCTGCAAACCGAGCACGAGCGTTTCCTGACCGAGGAGCACTTTAAGCGCCCGACCTTCGTGACCGACTACCCGGCCGAGATCAAGGCGTTCTACATGCGCATGAACGAGGACGGCAAGACCGTCGCCGCCGCCGACTGCCTGGTGCCGGGCATCGGCGAGATCATCGGTGGCTCCCAGCGCGAGGAGCGCCTGGATCTGCTCGAGGCCCGCATCAAGGACCTGGGTATGAATCCCGAGCAGTACAAGTACTACCTTGACCTGCGCCGCTACGGTTCCTGCAAGCACGCCGGCTACGGTCTGGGCTTCGAGCGCTTGGTCATGTATCTGACCGGCGTGGGCAACATCCGCGACGTCCTGCCGCACCCGCGCACCGTGGGCAACGCCGACTTCTAATCGTCGAACGCTAGCTCGCGTCGCCACACGCCAACGCTCATCGCACAAGCGTCTCTCGACATCGGTCGAGAGACGCTTTTTTCAACAGCATCCGTCAAGCTTTTGGCAAGTTTTTGGTCAGTTGAGCAGGGCTGTTGAAAACTCGACCCGCCGTTTGCCGACGACTACCGACCGCCCAGAGCGCCCTGCGCCCCTGGGAAAGCCCCGCGTCCTAGGCTCCATACCGTCGCCACCCAAAACGGAAAGGACGTGGGCACCATGACCGAAGCCGCTGTTGAAACCTACGACACCACGACGAGGGGCGCCGCCTCGATGGCAGCCTATCGCGCCGTTCGTATCCTGCAGCTCTTGAGCGAAAACACCGGCGAAGACAAGGCCATGCTTTCCGATGAGCTGATCCGGCGCCTCGCCCATCCCGACGACCCCGCCCGCATGCCCATCTCGGCGGCGCGGCGCAGCATCTACACCGCCATCTCCGCGCTTCGCCATGCCGGATACGAAATTGAATACAAACGCGGCGTGGGCTACAAACTTCTTACCCGCCCGCTCACCGATGAAGAGATCATCCGGCTCCACGGTATGGTCATGCGCAACCGCTCCACGCCTATCGCTATCCGCAAGAGCATGGCGCAGCACTTAGTTGCCATGGCGAGCGCCGACGTTCGCGGCTACCTCGATACACCCGAACCCGCTCCAAGCGCAGGCAGCAAGGCTACCAAGGCAACACGCACGCCCATCAAGCGCATCGACACGTGCGAGCTCGTCGAGCAGGCCATCGACCACGGAACCACGGTGAGTTTTGATATTTCGAGCGTCACGACACGCGGCGAAACCGAAGCAGCACGGATGACACTCCGTCCCTTTGCCATCAGGCAGCGCGATGGCATCTCGTATCTGCTGGGAACGGTCTACGACGCCCGAGGCACCGACGATACGCTGCGCACCGTCGAGATCGCCCGTATGAGAAACGTCAGCACGCGCCTGCTCGACGGCAAGAAGCTCTTCGCCGCCCTGGACGAGGACGCCTCCTCCGCCGCATAAGACCCTCCGCCGCCCATTCGACTACCCGTACCGCCCATCCGATTCTGTATTAAAAAACCCGCCAGGCTGTTGTAAAAATGGACATCAGCGCTACTATAGTCCCACTTGCACTTTGTCCCAGTGCAGTGTTTCCAGCCATTTTTATACTGGGGGTAATGATATGAAGGACATCACCATCAGCCGCAGGAGCCTTCTGGTCTCCGCCGGCCTGCTCGCGCTCGCCCCGCTCGCCGGATGCGGCGGCAACTCTGGTTCCGGCTCTGCTGCCGCCGGTTCCGACTACACCATCGGCGTTCTGCAGCTCACCGAGCACTCCGCGCTCGATGCCGCCAACGACGGCTTCGTCAAGGCCATCAAGAAGAGCGGCCTCAAGGTCAAGATCGACCAGAAGAACGCCCAGAACGACCAGTCCACGTGTAAGTCCATTGCCGACAAGTTTGTGGGCGACAACGTCAACCTGATTTATGCCATCGCCACGCCCGCCGCGCAGGCTGCCGCCGGCGCCACGGCCGATATCCCCATCGTGGGCTGTGCCATCACCGACTACGCCGCCTCCGGCCTGGTCCAGGACAACGACAAGCCGGGCACCAACGTCACGGGCGCTTCCGACCTCACCCCGGTCGCCGAGCAGCTCGAGATGATGCAGAAGGTCCTGCCCGACGTTAAAAAGGTCGGCCTGCTCTACTGCACCGCCGAGTCCAACTCCGACGTCCAGATCAAGGCCGCCAAGAAGGAACTCGACAAGCTGGGCCTGGAGTACACCGATTTCACCGTCTCGAGCTCCAACGAGATTCAGTCCGTCGTCGAGTCTGCCGTGGGCAAGGTCGACGCGCTGTACTCCCCCACCGACAACACCATCGCCGCGGGTGCCTCGCAGGTCGGCCAGATCTGCAAGGAAAACAAGCTTCCCTTCGTGACTGGCGAGGAGGGTATGTGCATGGCCGGCGGCCTGTTCACCCTCTCCATCAATTACGAGGACCTGGGCTACGCCGCGGGCGAGATGGCCGTTAAGATCCTGAAGGGCGAGGCCAAGCCCGAAGACATGCCGATCAAGCACCTCTCGAGCAAGGACCTGGTCGTCGTCAAGAACGACGAAATGGCCGAGGCCCTGGGCATCGACCTTTCCGCTCTGGACGCGTAATGCCATACGCGGCATGCGTCTAGAGCCCGTGCTCGCGCTTTAGCCGCGTTATTCAATATCTGAGCCACAGGGGCGGGCGCTGTAGACCGGCGTCCGCCCTGCTTGTTTCAGGTAAAACAAAACGTCTGTCCGCAGCTCTTCTATGCATTGTTACCGCTATTATGGTGAATCACGTGTCCACCCTATCCTAGGAGGTATGAAGCATGCTCATTGCATTGCAGGGCGCCGTTTCGCAGGGCGTCCTCTGGGGCATTATGGTGCTTGGCGTGTTTATCACGTTCCGCCTGCTCGACATTCCCGATATGACCTGCGACGGCAGCTTTGCCCTCGGCGGCTGCGTCTGCGCTGTGCTCATCGTCAATAACAACGTCGACCCGCTGCTCGCCGTGCTGGCCGGTATGTGCGCCGGCGCCATCGCGGGCGCCGTCACGGGCATTTTGACCACCGTCTTTGAGATTCCTGCGATCCTCGCCGGAATCCTCACCCAGATCAGCCTGTGGTCCATCAACCTGCGCATCATGGGCAAGTCCAATACGCCCATTCTTGCCAAGGGCACCGTGTTCTCCGCCGTCAGCAATATGACCGGTCTGCCGCAGTCCACCGTTGCCATCATCTTGGGCATCCTGCTCGCCGTGGCTATCGTTGCCATCCTGTATTGGTTCTTTGGCACCGAGATTGGCTCGGCGCTGCGAGCCACCGGCAACAACGAGTACATGATCCGCGCTCTGGGCGTCAACACCAACTCCACCAAGATGATCGCCCTCGTGCTCTCCAACGCCCTCATCGGCCTTTCGGGCGCGCTCATCTGCCAGAGCCAAAAGTATGCCGACATTGGTATGGGCACCGGTGCCATCGTTATCGGTCTTGCCGCCATTGTTATCGGCGAGGTGCTCGGCCGTCTGCTGCCCGGCGGCCTCACGCAGTTTAGCGTCCGTCTTGCCTCCGCCGTCTTTGGCTCCGTGGTGTACTTCCTTATCCGCGCCATCGTGCTGCAGTTGGGCATGGACGCCAACGACATGAAGCTGCTCTCCGCCGTAATTGTCGCTGTGGCCCTGTGCGTGCCCGTGGTTTGGGAGCGCTATAAGCTCCGCAGCTCCTACACGAAGGGAGATGAGGCAGATGCTTAAGCTCTCGCATGTCAAGAAGACCTTTAACAAGGGCACCGTCACCGAGAAGCGCGCGCTCACCGGCGTCGACCTCACCCTGAATGACGGCGACTTTGTAACCGTGATCGGCGGCAACGGCGCCGGCAAGTCCACGCTGCTCAACATGATCGCCGGCGTGTACCCGCTCGATTCGGGCGTTATCGAGCTCGACGGCACCGACATCTCGCGCCTGAGCGAGTCGCAGCGCGCCAAGTACCTGGGCCGTGTGTTCCAGGATCCCATGCGCGGCACCGCCGCCGACATGCAGATCGAGGAGAACCTCGCCCTTGCCAAGCGCCGTGGGCAGCGCCGCGGCCTACGCTGGGGCATCACCAAGGACGAGCGCGCCGAGTACGCCGAGTTGCTCAAGCGCCTCGACCTTGGTTTGGAGACGCGCATGCAGGCAAAGGTCGGCCTGTTGTCCGGCGGTC
>URAQ01000102.1 GCA_900545875.1 uncultured Collinsella sp. | reverse complement strand
CCGCCAGCGGGAGCATAGTAATGTGAGACGTCACGCGCCGAGGTACGCCTTGCGCACCTTCTCGTCGTGCAGCAGGTCGGAGGCCTTGCCCTCCATGGTGATCTTGCCGGTCTCGAGCACGTAGCCGCGCGTGGCGATGGAAAGCGCCATCTGCGCGTTTTGCTCAACCAGAAGCACCGTGGTGCCGGCCTTGTGCAGGTCCTCGACAATCTGGAAGATCTGTTCGATCAGAATCGGCGCCAGACCCATGGAAGGTTCGTCGAGCATAAGCAGTTTGGGGTTACTCATAAGGGCGCGCCCCATAACGAGCATCTGCTGCTCGCCGCCTGAAAGGGTGCCGGCGACCTGGCGACGACGTTCCTTTAGGCGCGGGAACTGCTCGTAGACGCGCTCCAGGCCCGGAGCCACCGTGGACTTGGGCTGCGTATAGGCACCCATCTCCAGGTTCTCCTCAACCGTCATCTGCAAAAAGGCGCGACGACCCTCGGGAACCTGGGCCAAGCCCTTACCCACCAGCTTGTCGGCAGGCGTATGGGTAATGTCCTCGCCCATAAACTTGATGGAGCCGGTCTTGGAGCGCAGCAGGCCCGAGACGGTCTTGAGCGTTGTGGACTTGCCGGCACCGTTGGCACCGATCAGGGCCACGATCTCGCCCTCGTTAACGTTAAAGGAGATGTCCTTGATGGCGTGGATGGCGCCGTACCAGACGTTGATGTTGTAGACGGAAAGCATCGGCTCTGCCATTTAGTTCTCCCCCTTATCCTGCTTACCCAGATATGCCTCGATAACGGCGTCGTTGTTCTGGATTTCCTCTGCCGTGCCCTTGGCGATAACCTTACCAAAGTTAAGCACGCAGATGCCCTCGCAGATGTTCATGACGAGCGACATGTCGTGCTCGATAAGCATGATGGCGATGCCGAAGGTGTCGCGGATCTTGACGATGTTCGCCATGAGCTCTGCGGTCTCGGACGGGTTCATGCCGGCGGCAGGCTCGTCGAGCAGCAGCAGCTTGGGGTTGGTGGCAAGCGCGCGGACGATTTCCAGACGACGCTGAGCGCCGTAAGGAAGCGAGCCGGCCTGTTCATTTGCCAGGTGCTCCATGTCAAAAATGGACAGCAGCTCCATGGCGCGCTCGTGGGCGGCCTTCTCGTGCTTCCAATACGTCGGCAGGCGCAGCACGCCCTCAAAGCCGGAGTAGCGCTCCTGGTTGTGCAGGCCGACCTTAACGTTGTCCTCCACCGTCATGGTGTTGAACAGGCGGATGTTCTGGAACGTACGGGCAATACCCATGCGGTTGACCTGGTAGACCGACTTGCCCGAAGTGTCCTCACCGTCGAGCAGGATGGTGCCGTGCGTAGGCTGGTACACCTTGGTGAGCAGGTTGAAGACCGTGGTCTTGCCGGCACCGTTGGGGCCGATGAGACCGGCGATCTCGGTCTTGCCGATGGTTAGGCTAAAGTCGTCTACCGCCTTAAGGCCGCCGAATTCAATGCCCAGGTGGATGCACTCGAGCGCCGGGCGCTGGCCCAAGTCGCGGTCGGGAACGATGGCGCCAGAAGGATACGGGACCATCTTGCCCTTGTTGAACTCAAACTTACTGGGCATCGGCTGCCACCTCCTTCTTGGAAGCAAAGCGGTCCTTAATGCGTGCGAAGAACGCCTTGAGCTGTGGGTTGTTGGTAAAGACCATGACCAGAATCAATACGATGGCGTAGATGAGCATGCGGTAGTCCGAGAACTGACGGAGCAGCTCGGGGAGCACCGTGAGCAGCGCCGCGGCGATAACGGAGCCGCGCATGTTGCCCAGGCCGCCCAGGACCACGAACACCAGAATGAGGATGGACGTATTGAAGTCGAACTTAGTAGCGGAAAGCTGCGAGAAGTTACCGCCGAACAGAGCTCCGGCAGCACCGGCGAGGGCAGCGGAAACCACGAAGGCGATCATGCGGTACTGGGTGACGGAGATGCCCACAGACTCGGCAGCGATCTTGTTGTCGCGCACGGCAATAATGGCACGACCGGTACGGCTGCGAACCAGGTTGAGCACAATCACGAGCGCGACCATAACCAGGATTGCGCCGGCAAGGAAGGTCGAATAGGTCGACACGCCCGATGCGCCCTGCGCGCCCTTGATGATGGCGGTGCCGTCCTCGAGCAGGTGCAGGTCGTCGATCGTGGAGTTACCCGTGATGTTAAAGATCACATGCAGGCCGCGGGAATCGACGCCCACAATGAGACAGGTGACGACCTCTTTGATAATCTCGCCAAAAGCGAGGGTCACGATGGCCAGATAGTCGCCGCTCAGGCGCAGGACCGGAATACCGATCAAGAAGCCCAAGATGGCAGCGGCGATAGCGCCGACCACAATGCTGATGATCAGACGCATCGGATCGGACGGAACGGTGCTCTCCAGCGCGACGGCAGTGACGATGCCCGTATAGGCACCGACGCTCATAAAGCCCGCGTGGCCCAGCGACAAGTCGCCCGCAATGCCGACGACGAGGTTAAGGGAAATGGCCATGACGATATAGGCCGTGATGGGAACCAGCTGACCGGCGATCATGCGCGGAATCATGTGGTTGGACTGCATAAAGAACACGATGGCAAACGCCACAAGGCACATGGCGTACGTGACAAAGTCGTGACGCGTCTGCTTGTCTTTAAGAAACTTCATAACGCTCACCTACACCTTCTCGGGGACGTACTTGCCCAAGAGGCCGGCAGGCTTGACGAGCAGGACGATGATCAGAACACCAAAGACGATGGAGTTGGCAAGGCTCGTGGAAATGTAAGCCTGTGCCATCGCTTCGATGATGCCGATGAGAATGCCGCCGACAAAAGCGCCGGGGATGGAGCCGATGCCACCGAAGACGGCGGCGTCGAAGGCCTTGATGCCAGGCATAGCACCCGTCGTGGGCTGCAGCACCGGCGAGTAGGAGCACAGAAGCACACCGGCGATGGCGGCAAGGGCAGAGCCGATGGCAAACGTCATCGAAATGGTGCGGTTGACGTTGATGCCCATGAGCTGAGCGGCAGCCTTGTCCTCGGACACGGCGCGCATGGCCTTGCCCATCTTGGTCTTACCTGTAAAGAACATCAGGCCGGCCATGATAACCAGGCAGGCGACGATGGTGACGAGCGAGACGGCGCTTACGTTGAACTTGGCCAAGAACTCCGGCACCTGGAAGGTGACGAGCGAAGTGAAGTTCTTGGGCGTGGCGCCCCACAGAAGCTGCGCGGCGTTCTGCAGGAAGTAAGACACGCCGATAGCCGTGATCAGAACGGCCAGCGGGCCTGCTTGGCGCAGCGGCTTATAGGCCAGACCCTCAATGAGAACACCGAGAACCGTGCAGGCCACGCAAGAGAGAACTACAGATGCCCAGCCCGGGAGGCCGAGATACGACGTGGCGCAGAACGAGACATAGGCACCGACCATGATGACGTCGCCGTGAGCGAAGTTCAGCATCTTGGCGATACCGTAGACCATGGTGTAGCCCAACGCGATGATGGCGTAGACGCTGCCCATGGACAGGCCGTTGACCAGGTATTGGATAAAGACCGTCATGTTCCACATCCCCCTTTCGAATAGGTTTCCAGTTAATGTATGAAACAGGGACGTTACATCGTCCCTAGATACCAAGCAAGCAGGGAAGGCCAAAACCTCCCCTGCTTGGGATCAAAACCGCTCTATGTAAGGCGGCCAATTAGGCCTGTACGTACTTGCCGTCGGTAATGACGTACGCCGTCGGGTCCTTCTGGACCTGGCCCTTGTCGTTCCAGGAGAGCTTGCCAGTCAGACCGTCAACGGTAATGTTGCGCATAGCCTCGGGAAGCTTCTCGGCAACCTCGGTCGGGTCGGCGTCGGCACCCAGGCCGGCTTCCTTGAGGGCCTCGACCACCGCATGCACGCCGTCGTAGGCGTCGGCGGCAAACTGGTCGGGGGTATCGCCGTACTTATCCTTGTAAGCGTTAACGAAGTCGGCATTCTTCTCGTCATCGGCGGAGAATGGGGTCATGAGCAGCAGACCCTCGGCCAGAGAGGTGTCGAAACCTTCCACGCCCAGGATACCGTCCATACCGTCGCAGCCCATCATCTTGACGTCGTAGCCCATGTCCTTGGCGTTCTTGAGCAGGACGGATGCGGGCGTGTAGTAGATCGGTGCAAAAATCATGGTGGCGCCGGCCTGCTTTGCCTTGGTCAGCTGGTTGGTAAAACTCGTAGCAGAGTCGTCCTTGAAGGTCTCCTCGTCGACAATCTCAAGCTTAGACTTAGCGGCCTGGGCCTTAAAAGAATCTGCGATGCCCGAAGAATAGGCGTCGCCGGAGTTATAGAACAGCACGAACTTCTCGTTCGCATACTTCTGCGCCAGGAACTTGGCAGCGTTGACACCCTGGTTGGGGTCGGTGAAGCAAACCTGGAAGACGCAATCCTTGCCCTTGGTAACGTCCTCGGAGGACGCGGACGGGGTGATCATGAACGTCTCGGGGTCGTTACCACACTCTGCGGCAACGGCAACCGACGCACCCGTGGTGGTCGGGCCGACGAGGGCCTGCATGCCCCAGTCGAGCAGGGTGTTGAAGGCGTTGACGGCCTTCTCGCCATCGGCCTGGTCGTCCTCGGCCTTGCTGACAAGCGGCAGCTCCTTGGTCGAGAAATCCTTGCAGCCAAGCTCGACAGCCTGGGTAACGGACTTGCCGTAGGACGCGTTGGCGCCGGTCAGCGGGCCGATGGTGCCGATCTTAAACGAAGCGTCGCCCGAAGCGGAACCGCTGTCGCCGCCGTTGGAGGAGCAACCAGCTAGAATGGACATCGCCCCCAGACCTGCTGCGCTCGCGATAACGCTCCTGCGATTCATAACAGGGTTCAATGACTTACCGGTGAGGCTCGACATGCGGCTCTCCTCTCAAATCTCGTCGGGTTTCGGTTACCCGACAGGCCATCCTTCGCCGTGTTCGGCGTTCGCAAAATAGTAGACGCTTTAGTTAAGGAAAGTGGCGATTATTTCAACTTTTCTTTGGATTTGTTCATTTATCCATAATTCTGCGTATTTCTATTACTTTATGCAGTAATGCCACTTTATTGTGTGAAAGTAATGTTTCCGTTCTGTTACAGGCGTCCCTGCCCTGAATAAAACGGCCTCACCGGTCGCGCTTTATGCGCACTTAGGCGGCGATGTACTTGCCGTCCTGAATCACATAGGCTGTGGCGGGCTTTTCGACCTGGCCCTCGTCATTCCACGTCAGCTCGCCTGTCAGGCCCTCGATCTTGATCTTGCGCATGGCCTTGGCAAGATCGTCGGCAATTTCGGCACCATCGGCCGAAATGTCAATCCCCGCCTTATCGATAGCCTCGGCGATGGCGTGGACGCAATCGTAAGCGTCGGCGGCAAACTGGTTGGGCGTCTCGTCGTAGGCATCCTTATAGGCCTTGACGAAGTCGGCATTCTTCTCATCGTCAGCCGAAAACGGGGTCATGAGCAGTACGCCCTCGGCAAGAGAGGTATCGAAGCCTTCCACAGAGAGCAGGCCGTCCATGCCATCGGTACCCATGAGGATCATGTCGTAGCCCATGTCCTTGGCGTTCTTGAGCAAAACGGACGCCGGCGTGTAGTAGATCGGCGCAAAGACGAGCGTGGCGCCGGCCTCCTTGGCCTTGGTGAGCTGGTTGGTAAAGCTCGTGGAAGAGTCGTCCTTAAAGGTCTCGGTATCGACGATGTCGAGCTTTGAGGCCTTGGCCTGCTCGGCAAAAGCGTCGGCAACGCCCGAGCTATACGTATCGCCGGAGTTGTAGAACAGGGCGATCTTGGCATCCGCGTACTTCTCGGCCAAGAACTTTGCGGCGCTGGCGCCCATGGTGGGATCGGTGAAGCAAACCTGGAAAACCGTGGTCTTGTCCTTGGTGACGTCGAGAGACGAGGCCGAGGGCGTGACCATGAGCATATCGTCGGCAATCTCGCCCGAGACGGCGACGGCGGCACCAGTCGTGACGGGGCCGACGAGCGCCTGCATGCCCCAGTCGCACAGGGTATTGAAGGCGTTGATGGCCTTCTCGCCGTCAGCGACGTCATCCTCGGACTTAAGCGAGAGCTTGAGGTCCTTGGTCGAGAAATCCTTGGCGGCGAGCTTGGCACCCTTCTCGGCCGAAACGCCATAGGTTGCCGCGGCGCCGGTCAGAGGGCCGATGACACCGATCTTGAAGGTCTTGCCTACCAGCAGGACCAAGGCGACGCCATCGCAGCCAAAATCGACGCGCTGACCGCCGAAATCAACGCAACCGCGCAAACGCTCGACATGAACGCAGACCTCGCCAATCCTAAGGAATACGCGAAGCAGCGTGCCGCGCAAACCGCGGAAGAGCGCAA
>URAQ01000101.1 GCA_900545875.1 uncultured Collinsella sp. | reverse complement strand
GTCATCGGCCTGCTCGAGACGCTTGAGTACCTCGTTCGCGGCGGTCGCCTGTCTGCTGCGGCTGGTGCTGTGGGCACATTGCTCAATGTGAAGCCCGTTGTGGCAGCGGAGGACGGTCTGATCGTGCAGCTGGGCAAGGCTCGTGGCTCCAAGAACGGCCGGAACCTGCTCAACCAGAAGGTCGAAAAGGCAGGCGGCATCGACTTTTCCATGCCGCTGGCGCTCGGCTATACGGGTCTTTCGGATGCGGTGCTCAAGAAGTATGTCGAGGACAGCGCGGCACTGTGGGCTGGCCACACCGAGGGCGAACTGCCCGTTCACACCATCGGCGCCACCATCGGCACCCACGTAGGCCCCGGCGCCGTAGCCGTAGCCTTCTTCCAGCCCGCTAACTAACCGACCTGCCATAAACCACCACAAAGGGGACAGGCCCTTTGTGGTGGTTTATGCTTTTCCGGGTGGAAGGGAGCGAGCAATGGCGTCTGAGGGCTTTTTTGAACGGGTGTACGAGGTGGTCGAGCAGATCCCCGAGGGGATGGTCGCCACGTATGGCCAGGTGGCGCTGCTTGCCGGTCGTCCACGAAGTGCGCGGTACGTGGGGTATGCCCTGCATAGTAATCCGCGCCCCGGCCAGATTCCCTGCCATCGTGTGGTGTTTGCCGACGGTCGCATTTGCGAAGGCTTTGCCTTTGGCGGCCCCGATGCTCAGCGTGAGCTCTTAATGGGGGAGGGTGTGACGTTTACCGATCCCATGCACGTCGACTTGGCCGCCTGTCGCTGGCTTGCCGGACTCTAACGGCTTTGCCGTGGCCAAAACCACCACAAAGGTGCCTACCCCTTTGTGGTGGTTTAGTTTACTTGGGCTAACTTATGGAGAAGCTATGGCGGCGGATATTGATGCTGCAAAGTAAACCACGGCGAACTATATTGTATTCAGCAACGGAGCAGGCAATAGGCGATGAAAAAGCCTGCCCTGTTGAGCTTGATTCGCATCCCTCCCCTCTGTGCGATTCAACGGTGTACTTCGGGAACAGGCCCGCTGGCAACTATCTGCCAGCGGGCCTGTTCCTGTTTGTCGGGAGAGTGTGATGGACGGAGCCGAAGCGGTCCGCTCCAAAAAAAGGCGGACGCCGTAGCGCCCGCCCTATAGCAATCGAAAGCTCAAGCCAGCAGATCGGTCTAGTACACCATACCCATGGCGTCCTGAACCTCTGCCAGGGTCTGCTCGGCGATCTCGTTGGCGCGACGGTTGCCCTCGTGCAGCACGTCCTTCACGTAATCCAGATCGTTCTCGTAGCGCTGGCGACGCTCGCGGATAGGTGCGAAGTACTCGTTGACGGCCTCGGTCACGTACTTCTTGAGCTGGCCGGAGCCGCCCATGCCAATCTCCTCGGCAATTTCGACCTCGGAGCGACCGGTGCAGATGGCGGCCGTCGAAAGCAAACCAGACACGCCGGGGCGGTTCTCGGGATCGAACGTGATCATGCGCTCGGAGTCGGTCTGGCTCTTCTTGATGCGCTTGGCCGTCTCCTCGGCGGTCATCGAGATGTTGATGGCGTTGCCGTAGCTCTTGCTCATCTTGCGACCGTCCAGGCCCGGCAGCAGCGGGGTCTCGGACAGCAGCGCGTCGACCTCGGGGAACACCTTGCCGTAGCGGTTGTTAAAGCGGCGGGCGATGGTGCGGGTGAGCTCGATGTGCGGCAGCTGGTCGCGACCGACGGGCACCACGTTGCCCTTGCAGAACAGGATGTCGCAGGCCTGATGCACCGGGTAGGTGAGCAGAAGGCCGGTAAGCTCATGGCCCGAGGCCTCCATCTCGGCCTTGACGGTGGGGTTGCGCGCCAGCTCGGCCTCGGACACCAGTGACAGGAACGGCAGCATGAGCTGGTTGGCTGCGGGCACGGCGGAGTGCGCGTAGATCATGGTCTTGTCGGGGTCGATGCCGCAGGCAAGGTAGTCCATGACCATGTTGTACACGTTGTCCTGGATGTGCTCGGTCGTGTCGCGGTCAGTAATGACCTGGTAGTCGGCGATGAGCACGTTGGTCTTGGCGCCCATGTTCTGCAGTTCAACACGGCCCTTGAGGGTGCCAAAGTAGTGGCCCAGGTGCAAGCGTCCGGTGGGGCGATCACCGGTGAGCATGGTGAACTTCTCGGGCGTATTGGCCAGGCCCTCGCGAATGGCGTTGCTCTTTTGCAGCGCGACTTCGTAGCTGTTCTCGTTTGGCATGATTGCTCCTAACGTATGTTCATGGGTCAAGATGATAACGCGTTTATTGGAGGGGCGGGAGAGGGGCGGCTTGTGCGATGGGTGCGGCGCGGCCGCGCTTGGCCAACGGTGCCTTGGCACATCCTCGGCAGCTTGCCCTAGAGCTTGTGGTGGCGCTCTTCTTTGCGCTCCTCGGCTGCCTGCTCTTCCTGCTTAAAGGCGGGGTCGTCGGGGGTGACGAGCTCGTCCTCGTGCGTGCGCTTGTTGTAATGGTGGCGCAGCACGGGCTCAAACAGATGTAGATGCTTGGCAAAGGCCGCCGAGCCAATGGCGAGCACGGTAAAAATGAGCACGCGCATGGGCACCTCGACCTGATTGATGGCGGCGGCGCCGGCCGAAAGCATGATGCACCAGGCATAGATGAGCAGCACGGCCTGTTTTTGGTTGTAGCCTTCTTGGATCAAGCGGTGGTGGATGTGGCCCTTGTCGGCCTGCCCGATGCTAATGTGGGCGCGCTTGCGGCGCACAATGGCGCTAAACGTGTCGATGATGGGCACGCCGGCAACGATGAGCGGGATGATAAGCGAGGTGAGTGCGGCGGTGCGGCTCACGTTGAGCAGCGAGATGGAGCCCAGCGCAAAGCCCAAAAGCAGCGACCCCGAGTCGCCCAAGAAGATGCTTGCGGGGTTGAAGTTGTAGTGCAAAAAGGCCAGACAGGCGCCAAAGAGCGCAATAGAGAGCGCGGCGGCGTCGATGCGGCCCGAGAGCACAGCCATCGAAAACATGGTGAACGACGCGATGCCGCAGATGCCCGTGGCCAAGCCGTCGAGGCCGTCGATGAGGTTAATGATGTTGGTGAATGCCACCAGATAGATCACGGTAATGGGGTAGGCGAGCCATCCGAGCATAATCTCGCCGGGAGCAAACGGGTTGACGATGACGCCGATTTTTAGGCCGCCGATACAGGCGATGAGCGCGGCGAGGACCTGTCCGGCCAGCTTTTGCTTGGGCGTGAGCTGGAAGACGTCGTCGATAGCGCCGGTCGCAAAGATGACGGTAAAGGAGAGCGCCAGCATGGGATAGCTAATGTGAAGGCGCGGGTGCGGCACCAGGACGGGTGGCCAGCCTAGGTACCAGGTGCCTAGGATTTGCACAATGCAGGCAACGACCAGGCCCAAAAACACCGCCGTTCCGCCCAAACGCGGGATGGGCTTGAGGTTGATGCGGCGCTTGGAAGGGTAGTCGACGGCATCGAGCTTAATTGCCAAGCGCTTGACCAGGGGCACCGCGAGGAAGGTCGTGATAAAGGCCGCCGCTGCCACGCATAGGTACGGTATGTAGCTCGGGGATGAAGCCATGAATCTAAAAACCGCCAAGCGTCGAAGGAAAAGGTCAGAAGAACGCCATGCGCAAAGGGCATAGCCGAACCATGATACTCGACCGAGGGGGGTGCATGGAATTGCACGCAGCGATAATCACGCGCTTACCAGATATTGGGATGTTGTCGATGGCTTGTCGGGATGCCGGCGGGGATCCCTATGGACTGTAATGGTGATTTTCGGCAAAAGAAAACCGCCCCCCACGTTACGAAAATGAACCCACCTAAAACAGGTGGGTGCCCTCATCGACTGTTCCAGCGTCCTTAACAACGAAGGATACCTGTACTAAGTACGACTGTGTGGGCTCCCTAAATAAACGCGACGGTTCACCCAGTTGCTCCGCGGGGGGCGGAATACCTACATCATAAAGCGGCACTTTATCGATTCCAGTCTTGACATTACAAAAATCGTGTCGGACGATTACGGCGCTTGGGGCTCGAGCCGTCTGTGCGGTTAGTCCTTTTGCGTTTGAGCTGCTGAATCGTTGTTTTGGAGCATGTTTTTATGCCGACGTCGTTGACCGAACTTTTTTCGCCCGCCTGCCATTTGTGTCCGCGCCGTTGCGGTGCGGCGCGCGATGAGGGCGCGCGCGGCGTATGCGGTGCTAACGACACGCTCAGGGTGGCCCGCGCGGCGCTTCATATGTGGGAGGAGCCGCCTATCTCGGGCGAGGCCGGTTCGGGCACGATCTTCTTTAGCGGTTGCTCGCTTAAATGTATCTACTGCCAGAACCACGAGATCTCGACCGGCAATTTTGGCCTTGAGATTTCGCCTGAGCGCCTGGTCGAGATTATGCTGGAGCTGCAGGACCAGGGTGCCAACAACATCAATTTGGTGACGGCGACGCACTATGCGCACCTGTTGCCTGCCGCGATTGCCGCGGCACGGATGCGCGGGCTAGTCATCCCGATCGTCTACAACACGAGTGGTTACGAGCGTGCGAGTGCCGTGGCGGCGCTGGGCGACCTGGTCGATGTGTGGCTCACCGACTTTAAATATGCCGATGCCGGGCTTGCGCAGTCGCTTTCTCATATTAAGGACTACCCGCGCGTGGCCGTGTCGGGTCTGGCCCAGATGGCGCGCGAGATCGATCGCCGCGGGGGAGAGTTGGTGGATGAGGGCGGGCTCATGAAGCGCGGCATCATCGTGCGCCACCTGGTGCTTCCGGGGCATGCGGACGATTCGTGTCGCGTACTGGACCTGGTGTGGCAGACGGTGGGCGACGTGCCGATCTCGGTCATGAACCAATACACGCCCAATGCCCTCATGCGCGAGCAGGGCGGCGATCTGGCGCGCGCCGTGACGCGCGAGGAGTACGAGCGGGTGCTCGACCATGCCGACGACCTGGGCTTTACGACGATGTTCTGGCAAGAGGGCGGCGCGGTAGACGAGAGCTTCACCCCGGCCTTCGACACCACCGGTGTTCTTACCAGCGCAAAGTAGTGCGTTCGTCGATGATTTTTCTGGGACGGGGATAAAAAATCATCGAGAGGATCGCCTGTTCGAAAAGTTGCCAAAATAGCCGCGCCCCAAAAAGACTGGTTATTGGGCGTTGACAGTTGGCGAGCCGTAGGTAAAATATCGACTTGTCTTGGGGACGTAGCTCAGTTGGGAGAGCGCTGCCGTCGCATGGCAGAGGCCGAGGGTTCGACTCCCTTCGTCTCCACCCTTGGATTTGATAAGCCGCTGACATTGTGTCGGCGGCTTTTTTTAAAAGAAAGGGCTATACCATGGCCGAGCTTGAGTCCCAACCATTGTCCGACGAGGAGCGCGCTGAGTTGGAAGAGCTCCGCGCCGAGAAGGCCCGCCGCGAGGCTCGTGAAGAGGCCCGTCGCGAGCGTGAGGAGCTGGCTGTCCTGCGTGCCGAGCGTGCGAAGGCCGAGGAGATCGCCGCGAACGCCGCATCCGCATCGGCGCCCGCGCCCGCACCCAAGCCCGCTGCTGCGAAGCCTGCACCTGCCGCGCCCAAACCTCAGCCTAAAAAGGCCGCTCGTCCCAAGTCCGTCGAGCCTAAGCCGAGTCGTGACGAGATGACCTTTGCCCAGCGCATGGTTACCTCCAAGGAGCCTACGGGCGAGAACGAGATCCCTGGCATGGCGCCGGCTCAAAAAATCATCATTGTCCTTGCCCTCATCGCGTTTGTCATCTTTATGGGCTACACGATCCTGACCAGCATGGGCCTGCTCTAACCGATTTGCATCGGGCGTCATGTCCGCATGCTCTGCTCTCGTCCAACCCTCAAATTCTGCACCACACATCCGAAAGGTCGCCCCATGGCTTTGACCGACATCTCTCATCCCACCGACATCGCAATGCTCACCGATCTGTACGAGCTCACTATGGCCCAGGGCCTGTGGGAGAGCGGCAAGGCCAATGAGCAGGGTTGTTTTACCGCGTTTTACCGCGACCATCCCTTTGGCAGCGCCTATGCCGTCATGTGCGGCACCGCCGAACTGCCCGAGCTGGTCGAGAATCTACGCTTTACGCCCGAGGACATCGACTACCTCGCCTCGCTCCAGGCCCCTGCCGGCGGCGCGATGTTCAAGCCTGGATTCCTCGACTACCTGCGTGATTTTCGTGCGCATGTAAACATCGACGCCGTTCCCGAAGGCGAGCTCGTCTTTCCGCGCGAGCCCATGGTGCGCGTCACCGGCCCCGCGCTGGAGTGCCAGCTGCTCGAGACGGCGCTGCTCAACATCGTCGGGTTCCAGACGCTTGTCGCCACCAAGACGGCGCGCGTGGTGCTCGCCGCCGACGGTCGCCCTGTGGCGGAGTTTGGCCTGCGCCGAGCCCAGGGTC
>URAQ01000100.1 GCA_900545875.1 uncultured Collinsella sp. | reverse complement strand
GGGACCGCGGCCGCCTGTCAAAGACACTATAGACAGGATGATTTACGCAACGCCGAGGCAAACATCTAGCCCGAGACGTACGCACGTAAGCCATTTTGCATAAATGCGTTAATTAATTGCATAAAATGGCGCATAGATTTCTAGCCGTAACAGGGTGGTACCCTCCGGAGCGTGCATTTTTGCGAGTATTCAGCATCGCGGGATAAGATTTTGGTGCCAAAAGTCTTTCGAAAAGTAGATAGTCCTCATGGCTCGACCCATCTGGATAGCATGCGGCGAGAAACCAGCCATATATGATCGTCGCCAAAGCCCAATCGTCGTGCAAAAGCATCAACAAGGGCCGCGAACGTCACCCACAGCCTTATGCATCAATCTTTAGCTGCTGAAAACTCCGTTTTTTGCACGTCGCCCCAAGCACCACCCTCACCCAGCGGCTGATCCGCCGTAAACCGAGGACGAAAGGACCCGATGGGTTTCCCTCTGAATGCATTCCGCAGCACGAAGCCCTTTCCAAACGCGCGAAGCGCGCTATATTTCTTCAGCCCGTAATCCGCAGAAGACCGGACACCGTAGGGCCCGCCATTAGTTTACTTTTAGGCACACTCCGCAGGACGCAAGAAGCCCTCGCCGCACGAAGTGCGCAGCGAGGGCTTCTTGCATGTCCGAGGACGTGCCTAAAAGTAAACTAATGGCGGGACGACTACAGGGCTATCGATTACCCCGTGTTCTGCAAACCTGCCGAGACGCCGGTCACAGTCGAAAGAATCAGGCTCATGTACTCGGCCTTCTTCTCCTCGGCCATCTCGTCCTGGTTCATACGCACCTCGCGAAGGGCGCGGACCTGGGCGATGGACAGAGCGTCGACGTAGGGGTTGCGCACGCGAACGGCACAGCCGAGCACGCGACGACGCTGCAGCGGCCACTCGTCACCGACGATGGCAAGGACCCACTTACGCGTGAGCTGCATCTCGGTAAAGACCTTCTCGGACAGATCCTGGCGATCGCCCAGGTGCAGATACATCTTGGCGATGCGCTGGTCGGTCTTGGCGATCGACATCTCGATGTTGTCGATAAAGGTGCGGAAGAACGGCCACTCCTGGTAGGCGGCCTTAAGCTGGTCCAGATCGCCAAACTGCTCGCAGGCGGTACCCAGGCCGTACCAAGCGGCCAGGTTAATGCGCGCCTGGCTCCAGCTGAAGATCCACGGAATGGTACGCAGGTCGTCGAGCGACTTGGCGCCCAGGCCGCGCTTGGCGGGACGTGAGCCGATCGGCAGCAGACCGACCTCGGTCAGCGGCGTCACGGTCGAGAACCACGGTGTAAAGTCCTCGGTGTTCAGCAGGTCAAGATAGCGCTCGTGGCTTGCGGCATTGAGCTTCTCGGCCATATCCCAGAACTTCTGCGTGGTCTCGGTGTTGGTCTTCTCGACACTCGGGGCCGACTGCAAAAGCGTTGCGGCGGCAACGGACTCAACATGACGCTGAGCCAGCGTGCGGTTGCCGTAACGGGCAAAGATGACCTCGCCCTGCTCGGTGAGCTTAAAGAAGCAGTTGACCGAACCCTTGGGCTGCGCCAGCACGGCCTTGTTGGCCGGGCCGCCGCCACGGCCCACGGCACCGCCGCGACCGTGCATGAGCACCAGGTCGATATCGTTCTTCTCGGCCCACTTGGCGATGCGCTCCTGCGCGGAGTGCAGTGCAAGCATGGCCGTGGTAGGACCGGCATCCTTGGAGGAGTCGGAATAGCCCAGCATAACCTCCATGCGGCGGTTGGTCTGGGCAAGGCGCTTCTGCACCACGGGCAGCGTAAGCATCTGGTCGAGCACGTCAACGCAGCCCTCGAGGTCCTCGAGCTGCTCGAACAGCGGGATCACGTCGAGCTCGGGAACGTCTTCCTCGTGTGCGAAGGACAGGTGGGCCAGCTCAAAGACGTCGGCCACATGCTGGGCACTCTTGGTAAACGAGATGATGTAGCGGTGCGCCATCTTCTTGCCGTAGCGCTTTTGGATGGAACCGATGGCACGGAAGGTGTCGATGACCTCGCGCGTCATGGGCTGCAGGTCACCATGGATACCGTTCTCGTGGATATCCTTGAGGGCGCGGGCGTGCACCACGGAGTGCTGACGGAACTCCATCTCGACCATATGGAAGCCGAAGGACTCGACCTGCCAGATGATGGTCTGGACCGGACCGTAGGCGGCACGGACGGCACCGCAGGCAGCAAGCGAACGCTGGACGACGCGCAGGTCATCCAGGAACTCGTCGGCGCTGTGGTACATGGTGTCGGTGATACGGCGCACGGTGGCGTTCAGACGGTCGGCCATGACGAGCATGACGGCGCGATGCGGCTCGTGCTCGGAAATCAGCTCGGCGCGGGCCGTGTACTGGGTACTCATCTCGACCTGATGGTTCCACAGGTTGATGAGCTCGGCAGACGGCTTGCTGTAGGTGGCCTCGAGCGTGAGGTTGCGGCCGATGCGGCGGCACTTGTCCTCGAGCTTGAGCACCATGTGAGTGAAGTACTTGGCGGCGACCTCACGGCTCACTTTGGCGGTGACGTTGGGGTTACCGTCGCGGTCGGAACCGATCCAGCTGCCGGGATGGAAGAACGCCGGGCACAGCGGCGGCACGGTACCGGCCTTGTCGCCCAGCACCCAGTCGTCAAAACGACGATAGATGACGGGGATAACGTCGAACAGCGTGTTATCAAAGATGTCGATGATGGTATCGGCTTCCTCGACCGGCGTGGGCTTCTTGAGCGCGATGGGGCTCGTACGCACCAGGGCGTCGATCTCCTGCAGCATATGGCGCTCGTTCTCCACCAGGTCGGAGCCGCCCAAACGCGGACGCTCCTCCAGCAGGTTGGAGATACGGCGAATCTTGCCCTCGACGGCCTTACGACGGGCCTCGGTGGGATGTGCGGTAAAGACAGGGTGGAACTCGAGCTTGCCGAGCAGCTCATTGGCACCCTCGACGCCCATCTCGTTTACCAACTGGTGATAGGCGACGGTGAGTTCGTTGGCGGGATCGACCTCGGTATCGGTCGATGCGCCGGCCTCGCGCTCGCGCAGCTGCGCCACACGGTAGTTCTCCTCCGACAGGTTTGCCAAGTGGAAGAAGCTCGTAAAGGCGCGAACGATGACCTGCTGCTTATCAAGCGGCAGGCTGTCAATCAGATCGACGACTTCGCGAAACGCCACGGCGGTGGGCTCGTCGGCAGTGGGCACGCCCTGTTCGTCAACGGACTCGTCGGCAGCGCGGCTACCGGGGTTGCCAGCATTGGCCACAATCTCGGCTGTCAAAATCTTGTCGAACAGGTCCGCGATCTCGGGATCATACTCGCTAAGCACACGACGTTCCAGGCGCAGGAACAGCGCCAGATTATCGCGCAGCTCCTCGGGGATCTCGATCTCGGCGAGACGCTCCCTGGACTCGGCATTCGAGCCGATTCGGTTAACGAGGCGGTTGACCACGGCAGCGACGCGCGCCGCGGCTTCGGGTACAGACTGGTTGCTTAGGTTCTCAGCCACGTTTCCTCCCATTCCTCCTTCTATGCACGTAACATGCGGTATTCATTATAGGCGCTTGAGAAATACTTTCGACACTGATTGCGCTTTACCACACAAAAGTATTTTCTGCATTGCAAGGGTTTTTGCCCTAAATGGTCGTATTTCTCGGTGGACGGCATACACAAACGGGGGCATTCCGCATAAATGCGAAACACCCCCGTAACAATCGCTCGTCGCGAGCGGGACATGTTAGCGGGTCCGCAGCTCAAAAATCATGCGCTACAGACGCTCGCGAACCGCCTCGACGACGTTGGCCAGATCGACGAGAACCTCGTCATGGCTCTGCATGTCGCGCACCTTGACCTTGCCGGCGGCAAGCTCGTCGCCGCCCAGGACCAGGATGAGCTTGGCGCCTACCTTATCGGCCTGCTTAAACTGGGCCTTGAGCGAACGGCCCTGATAGTCGGCCTCGGTCACGATGCCTGCGGCGCGAAGCTTCTGCGTAATGGCAAAGACGTTCTGGCGCAGTTCCTTGCCGGCATTGGCGACATAGACGCACGGGGCCTCATCGGCACCCAGATCGCTGCCAAAGGCCTGCAGGGCCAGCAGGGCGCGCTCAAAACCGACGGCAAAGCCGACGCCCGCCGTGGGCTTGCCACCCTCGAGCTCGACCAGGCCATCGTAGCGACCGCCGCCGCCGATGGAGCCGACACCGGCGCCGGGAGCCTCGACCTCAAAGACAGTACGGGTGTAGTAGTCCAGGCCGCGCACCAGGGTGGGATCCTCAACATACTCGATACCAGCGGCGTCCAGATAGCGCTTGACCTGCTCGTAGTGCTCGCGGCACTCGTCGCACAGGTTGTCGCCCATCAGCGGGGCGTCGGCCATGATCTCGCGGCAGTGGTCGTTCTTGCAGTCGAAGGCGCGCAGCGGGTTGAGCTCGGCGCGCTCGCGGCACTCGTCGCACATCTCGTCGGCGTGATCGAGAATGAACTGCTTGACCTGCTCGCGGTATGCCGGACGGCACTGCGCATCGCCCATCGAGTTAATAAGCAGACGGAGCTTGGACAGATCGAAGCCCAGGCGCTTGTAGAACTCCATGAGCATGATGATGCACTCGGCGTCGGCAGCCGGATCGGGAGCGCCGAGCCACTCGATACCCACCTGGTGGAACTGGCGCAGGCGACCCTTCTGGGGACGCTCGCCACGGAACATGGCCTCGGCGTAATAGGCCTTAAACGGCGTGGAGCCCTGGGGCACTAGGTTGTTCTCCACGACGGCGCGCACCACACCGGCCGTGCCCTCGGGGCGAAGGGCCAGGCGCTGCTTGGGCTTAAGCTTGGTATCGGTGCCCTCGGTAAAGACGCGCTCCAGGTTGGCGCCGCTAAACACGCGGAACATCTCCTTGCGAACGACGTCGGTCGACTGGCCGATGCCGTGGACAAACACGTCCACCTGCTCGATGGCGGGCGTCTCGATGGGTTTAAAACCAAACGGCTCGAACACGCCGGCAGCAATCTGCTGCATCTTTTGCCAGGCGCGCATCTCGGCGCCGATAAGGTCGCGGGTTCCCTCCGCCTTCTGTGCCTGCATGGGCAAACACCTTTCTTTTGTATCGCGTCATAGGTAACGGTCATTATACGGCACAAACACAAACCGCGGCGGCGCGTCTGACCGAACGAGGGTATGGGGACTCGTTCGGCCAGACGCGCCGCCGCTGTTTGTGATCCCTTTTCCTCCGTCCCCTTCGGATCACGTGATCCCTTGGGGACGGAAGAAAAGGGATCATTTCGTAGGCCCGTGGCCGCCTTGGAAACCGAATGATGGTACGAGCATCCATTCGGCTTCCAAGGCGGCCACGGACAGAACGGGGCGAACAGAAAAGAGCGACGGACGCCTACTCCCCCGCCACGCTTGCGCGCAGCTTGGAGGTGATGGTGCCCGTGACCTTGCCGAGGTCGGCCATGCCAAACTGCTTGGACGCGGCTGGGCAGCGCCGCCACCATGCAGATAGCCGCGAGCACCAGGAAAGCGGAACGCCAGCCCACACTCACGATAAGCGAGCTCACGATCGGCGAGAGAATGGCTCCGCCAAAGCCCGAACCCGAAAGTGCGATGGAAACGGCAAGGAGCACGTAGACCTGCCACAGCTCACCCACAAAGCTCATGCCAGCAAGCACCGCCGAGGTAGCGATAACGGTGAGCGAGCCCAACACGTGGCCATGATCACGAAGCCGGAGGCCACCACGAGCCAGCCGGGGAAGAACTTACGCTGCTGGGGCATACTGCTCCTTATTTAACAAACGAATAGCCGGCGCCGGGCGCCGGTAGTGCCCAAGATTGCCTTGAAAGACAAGGGCATAGGCCTTACGGCCATGCCCGCAGGCTTGAAAGGCAAGGTTGGGTGCTACCGGTGGTCGGCGATATAGCCCAAAGCGACGGCGGTATAGGCCGCGGCACCGAGGGGAAGCTCGGCATCGTTAAAACGCGCCTTGGGATGGTGCTGGGCAAAGTGTTCGTCCGTGTCGGCTACGGCCGCGCCCACGGTAAAGTACGCACTCGGAATCTCGCTCGAGATAAGCGCGAAGTCCTCACTCGCCATGGCATGGAAAAGCGGCAAGAAAGCCGCCTTGGGCAGCACTGCGCCCACGTAGCCAAGCGACGCCTGAGTCATATCGCTGTCGAGCACAAGCGGCGGAACATCCGAAAGCGTCTCGATGGTCGCCGGCGTACGATATGTTGTGGCAACGCCGTTAACGACCTCCGCGATGCGGGTCTTGAGGTGAGCCATGAGCTCAACATCAAAGCCGCGCAGCGTTCCCTCGAGCACGCAGGTGTCGGGGATGACGTTGGCCGCCAAGCCGCCAGCAAACTTACCAACGGTAAGTGCGACTTCCTT
>URAQ01000099.1 GCA_900545875.1 uncultured Collinsella sp. | reverse complement strand
TCAATCGTAGCCCGAGACGGTCCCGGGCTGACAATTTCGACTGTAATGGACGTTCTTAAACGACTAGTCGTTTGGGACAGTCTTTGTTGGTGTAACGGAGTCATGGAAGTTGCGGTGAAATAGGGACTGTTTAAGCGCTTCATCAGGCAAAACAATCCCTATTCCACCGCAACTTATGAAGGGATGGCTAGGCGAGGGGCGTGGATTCCCATTCGCCGGTGGCGTGGGGGATGTCGAAGGTTCGATAACCGCAGTCGTAGGCGTGCGCCTGGGCCTCGCGGATGTTCCAGCAGATATCGCAGGCGCGGTGCGCGTCCGAGCCAAAGGTGATCGGCACTTCGGCATGGGCAAAGCAGCGCAAAAGACCGGTTGCGGGGTAGTAGTCGCCCAAGCCCTTGCGCGGTGCGGCCGTCGAGACCTCAACGCGGCGGCCCGTATCGTGCGCGCACTCTGCCATCTGCTGCCAAAACGGTGCGGGGTCAAAATCGGGCGCAAAGCCTTCCTTCGAAAAGCGCATGACCAGGTCGGGGTGAGCCATCACATCAAAGTTGAGCGGGCTCTCGCAGGCGCGGCACCAGTCATCGACATAGCGCTCCCACACGCCGCGTACCCCCAGGTTTTCCCAAACGTGCAGGTTGGTGTCATCGTCGATCCAGCCGCAGCGCGAATCGGGCGTATCGGGACGAGCGACGTCCTCCGTTCCCGCCGTACCCGCGGCACCGGCCATGATATCGCCTGGGTTGCCAATCCAGTGCACACTGCCCAGGCGCACGACGGCGCCCTGGGACCAGCGCTCAACCAAAGGCTCGCAGCCCTCGTACCAATCGCATTCGAAACCGTAGATAAAGGTGAGTTCTGGCGCAATCTGAGCGGCAAGATTGCGAGCGTCCTCAAAAGCCAGACGATGCGCCGGGAGGTCACCCTCAGTAACCTGCACCTCGCAGTTAGCATCCATGCTGGCGGGCAGGGTGAGATGGTCGGTCGAGACCATGACGCGGCAGCCGGCCGCAGCAGCGGCACGGACGTTGTCCTCAAACGAGGCATGCCCGTCCGAAAACGAGGTGTGGGTATGGCAATCGACCAGCGGGCACATGGGCATAGCGGCTCCTTTGCGTCAAGCGAATCCGCTTCATTGTAATGGCGCAGCTCTCAACACGCCGGGCACGCCGGGGATCGAAATCGATTGGAAAGGTTGCGCGGCGCGTGGTGCGGCCTCGCTTGCTCTCAAAACGTGTACGTCAGCCTCCAAAACCGACAAATAATGACATGTTTGGAGGCTGATGTACATGTTTGGCCGGGGCGGTGGAGTGTCGGTTTCTTGTCGACAAGGAAAATCGCGCTCATCACGCGCCGTCACACTCGCGCAGCCTGCGATGTGCTAGCGTTTGGATGAACAAAACGAGCCCGTGCGGAAAGGAGCCGGACCGTATGCCATGCGATAGTACATCCCCGCTGTCCCGCGAGACCGATGCACCCGAAACCATCGTCAAGCTGGAATGCGACATCGACGATGCGTCGCCCGAGGTGCTCGCCTACGCCGCCGACCGTCTGCGCGGGGCAGGCGCCCGCGAGGTGCACTGGCTGCCCCTCTATTGCAAGAAAGGCCGCCCCGGCTGGCAGCTGCAGGTAATCTGCACCTACGAGGATATCGAGCGCCTGCAGACGATTATCTTTTTGGAAACCACGACCAACGGCATTCGTCGCCAGGTCATGGAGCGCGTTTGCCTGCCACGCCGCTTTGAGCGCGTAACGACGCCATGGGGCGAGGTATCCGTCAAGGTGGCCACCCTACCCGACGGCAGTGAGCGCGCGGCGCCCGAGTACGAGGACTGCGCCCGTCTCGCCCGCGAGCACAATGTGCCGCTCCAGCGCGTGATGCAGGCGGCACAAGCCGTGGCACTGCGATTTGAATAACGCGGCTGGTGGCGACATCCTGCGCCCAGCCATATCAACCCCATTCGAAAGGATCTTCCCATGAAATACCTCATCGCCTCCGACATCCACGGCTCGGCATACTGGACCGAGCGCCTGGTCACCGCCATCGATTCCGAGCAGCCCGACCGCATCGTGCTGCTGGGCGACCTGCTCTACCACGGTCCACGCAACGACCTGCCGCGCGATTACGCCCCCAAGCGCGTAATCCCGCTGCTCAACGCCCTGGCCGACCGCATCATCGCGGTGCGCGGCAACTGCGACGCCGAGGTCGACCAGATGGTCCTCGACTTCCCCGTCATGGCCGACTACGCCACGCTGTTTGACGAAACCGGCCGTGAGCTGTTCCTGACGCACGGCCACGTCTTTGGCGCCGGCATGCACAACAGCGTCGACCACGCGCCCGCGCTGCCCGAGGGCTCCGCGCTCGTCTACGGTCACACGCACGTCAAGGTCAACGAGGAAAGCGCCGCGCACCCGGGCCTGTGGCTCTTCAACCCCGGTAGCGTGAGCATCCCCAAGGACGGCTCGCACAGCTACGGCATCTACGAGGGCGGCGCGTTCCGCCACGTGGTCCTGGAGGAGGAATAACCATGGCGCAGCACATGGCTCAGCAAAATGCCGAGGGCTCGCGCGATTTGTCCACGCTGGTCGACGCGTCGGCCGAGCTACAACATCTGGTGCAGATCGTCTGGCGCTTGCGTCAGCCCGACGGCTGCCCGTGGGACCGTGAGCAGACGCACCGCAGCATCGGCAAGAACATGATCGAGGAGGCCTACGAGGCACTCGACTGCATCGAGGCGGACGACGCGGTTCACCTACGCGAGGAGCTGGGCGACGTGCTCATGCAGGTCGTGCTGCATGCGCAGATTGCGGCGGACGCCGGCGAGTTTACGCTGGCCGACGTGGCGCGTGATATCGATGCCAAGCTCATCCGCCGTCATCCGCACGTGTTTGGCGATGTAGATGCCGACAGTTCCGACGAGGTACTCAAGATTTGGGACGAGGTCAAGCTTGCCGAGAAAGCCGCCAAGGACAAGGCCGTGGCAGCGGGCGAGGCCGCGCCCGAGGGTCTGCTCGACGGCGTGCCCACGCATCTGCCGGCGCTGATGCAGGCTCAGAAGGTGTCGCGCAAGGCGGCTGCCGTGGGCTTTGAGTGGGAGACGGTCCAGGACGTGTGGGATGAGGTCGCCGAGGAACGTGCCGAGTTTGAGGCCGAGGCCCCTGGCTCGCCCGAGCGCGAAATGGAGTTTGGCGACCTGCTCTTTGCCTTGGTCAACGTCGCGCGCAAAGAGGGGATCGACGCCGAGAGTGCCCTGCGCGCGAGCACGGCCAAGTTTCGCCGTCGCTGGGCCGCGATGGAGCAGATGGCGTCCGACGCCCACGTGGATCTTGCCGAGCTTTCGACCCACGGCCTCAACGACCTGTGGGATGCCGCAAAGGCGGAGGAGTAAGACTGCTGGAACGACGGGCTGACACGCCTCATCGTTCCCGCTAAATTTTTCGAAAATCAAGTGTATCCCTCGGCTAACTTAGGGCATAATGCAAAAAGTGCGACATGGCTAACTTACGGAGACGCACCGATGGTGCACGGTCAGCCGGTCGCTTGCATCCACTACGTTTCCAAGTGAGAGGGAGACAACATGAGCGATATTTTGGACGTCTACGGTCGCGAGGTGCTCGACAGTCGCGGCAATCCCACCGTCGAGGTCGAGGTCGTGCTCGAGGACGGCAGCTTTGGCCGCGCAATGGTGCCTTCGGGTGCTTCGACCGGCGCCTTTGAGGCCTGCGAGCTGCGCGATGGCGACAAGGGCCGCTACCTGGGCAAGGGCGTTTCGCAGGCCGTCGAGCATGTCAACAACGAGTGCGCTAACGCCGTCGTGGGCCTCGACGCCTTCGACCAGCGCGCCGTCGATGCCGCGCTGATTGCCGCGGACGGTACCCCCAACAAGACCAAGCTCGGTGCCAACGCCATCCTGGGCGTGTCGCTGGCCGTCGCCCGCGCCGCTGCCGAGTCGGCGGGCCTGTCACTGTACCAGTACCTGGGCGGCGTCAACGCCCATCTGCTGCCCACGCCCATGATGAACATTCTCAACGGCGGCGTGCATGCCGACAACAACGTCGACTTCCAGGAGTTCATGATCATGCCGGTGGGCGCCCCGAGCTTTGCCGAGGGCCTGCGTTGGTGCGCCGAGGTCTACCACACCCTCAAGGGCGTGCTGCACGAGGCCGGCCTGGGCGGCGGCGTGGGCGACGAGGGCGGCTTTGCCCCCAACCTTAAGACCAATGCCGAGCCGTTCGAGTACATCACCAAGGCCGTGGAGAAGGCCGGCTTTAAGCTCGGCATCGACTTCATGTACGCCATGGACCCGGCCTCGACCGAGTTCTACAACGCCGAGACCGGCATGTACGAGCTCAAGGGCGAGGGCGTGGAGTACACGAGTGCCCAGATGGTTGATTACTGGGAGAAGCTCGTCGACACCTATCCCATCATCTCCATCGAGGACGGCATGGCCGAGGAGGACTGGGACGGCTGGGTTGAGCTCACCCGTCGCATTGGCAACAAGGTGCAGCTGGTGGGCGACGACCTGTTCGTCACCAACACCGAGCGCCTCAAGAAGGGCATCGAGCTGGGTGCCGCCAACGCGATCCTGGTCAAGGTCAACCAGATCGGCACGCTCACCGAGTCGCTCGAGGCCATCGAGACCGCCAAGGAGGCCGGCTACGCTTGCATCGTGAGCCACCGTTCCGGCGAGACCGAGGACTCCACGATCGCCGACCTGGTCGTGGGCGTCAACGCCGGCCAGATCAAGTCGGGCGCCCCGTGCCGCAGCGACCGTATCGCCAAGTACAACCAGCTCATCCGCATCGAGGACGAGCTCGAGGGCAGCGCGCGTTACGCCGGCAAGGCCGCGTTCTACAACATTCGCTAGGCACGCGGAGGTCGCGGGGGCGGGGAAGACTCGGATTTGCCTTGCTCCAGCCGGGCGCTGTTGAGCACCATTGGGCGCTGGGCCATATGACTCAGCGCCTTTTTTATGTCGAGCAAAGGCTGGCGAAGGCGGTGCGGGCGCTCGTGCTATAACTAGAATACTTAGCGCAAACAAACCTCAACCGCACAAGGCGCACATGGATCAGATTTACGACAACAGGTACTATTCCGCCGGTTCGCGTGAGCCGTCGCCTCGCCGTGCGCGCACGGTGCAGCTCGGTGGGTCCGCCTACGCCGGCGCCGACCGCTCCATGCAGCGCCCGACAAGTACCTCGCGCCCCAATGCTCAAGTGAATACTTCGACAGATGGACCAGTGCGCCCGGCACGTTCGTCGCATGCTCAGCGCTCGTCGGCTCAAACGCACGATAGGTCGAGCAGGCCTTCGAACCGTTTTTCGGGCTCGGACTTTATGCACTACGCCAACGACAACGCGGTGGTCAAGGCGATCTACGACTTTACCCACGGTCCTCAGCGAGGGCTATTCATCGGCATTGTCGTTGCCCTGGTGCTCGTGAGCCTGTATTTCCCCGTGCGCGATCTGTACGTGGCAAAGCGTTCGAGCGATATCTTGGCCAAGCAGGTCGAGATTCGTCAGCAATACAATGATGAGCTGCAAAAAAGCGTCGACAAACTGCTCTCGGAGGAGGGCATTAAGGATGCGGCGTCCGAGGATCTGGGCCTGGTGATGCCCGGCGAGAAGAGGGTTGAAGTGCAGGGCCTGGACGACGATTCGGATTCGTCTTCGAGCAAGAAGTCGTCGAACGCTAAGAAGGCCAGCGAAGTTGCCAAGGAAATCGAAGAAGTCGGTAAGGACGCCCCGTGGTACATCCAGGCGCTCGACATGCTGTTTGGGTTTAACGGTGTCGAGGGCCAGACGGTCGTGTCCAACGGCAAATAGCGCCCGGAGGGGAGCCCGCAATGGCAGATTGCAAACGATATAAGGTGGCGGCGATCGATCTGGGAACGGTGTCGTCGCGACTGGTGCTGGCGCAGGTCGAGGCCGGGGCGATCGTGGAATCGTCCAAGCATACCGAGATTACCGACCTGGGCGAGGGTGTGGACGCGACGGGTCGCTTTTGCGAGGCGGCGGTCGAGCGCGTGCTCGCTGCATGCCGCATGTTTGTGGACGAGGCGCGTGCCTTTGGGGCCGCGTGCATTTGCACCACATGCACGAGCGCCGCGCGCGATGCATCCAATGCCGCACTGCTGCTGGACGGTCTGCGTGAGCTGGGGCTCGAACCGCAGGTGATTCCGGGCGAGGTCGAGGCGTGCCTGACGTTTTTTGGCGTGGCGCACGACTTCGCCGGCGAGCGCATCATTGTTGCCGATTCGGGCGGCGGATCCACGGAGCTCGCGACGGGCGTCTATGCGCCGGAGCGTGGGGTCTTTGCGCTGGAGGGCACGCGTTCGCTGGACATCGGTTGTCGCCGTGTGACGGAGCGATTTTTCTCGGCACTGCCGCCCGCACGCGGCGAGCTTACTGCCGCTGCCGCGTGGGCGGGCGAGCAGTT
>URAQ01000098.1 GCA_900545875.1 uncultured Collinsella sp. | reverse complement strand
CGGAGCTATCGGCAGCACGCTCGGCCACCACGCGCTCGGCGCAGGCGGCGCACTCCCCCGCCGACTTACCGCACACCGGAATGCCGTCGAGCGTATGACAGGTAACATTGGTGTGGTGGTCGGTAATCTCAACAACCGCGGTATGCCCCCCGGCCGTGGCGGTCACCTTGATATACAGGTTCGGCACGCCCTCGGCAAGCGACACATCGCAGTAGCCGGCATCCGCCAGAAGCTCGCTCACGCGGGCACGGTCTGCATCGCCGACGCTCTCGAGCACCTCGAGCGCGCTCTTGGCGTCACCGCCCACGGCGCCCAGCACCGCAGCCGCCTCAATGCCATGCATGCCGCCCGAGTTGGGCACAGTCACGCTCTTGACGTTTTTGATGATGTTGCCCGAACAGGCAACGTCCATGTGCTCGGGTTCGCAACCGAGCGTCTGGCTCGCCAGCGCCGCCGCATAGGCAACGGCAATGGGCTCGGTGCAGCCGAGCGCGCAGACAAGTTCGCGGTTCAAAACATCACAAAACGCGGCATCGCGGGCGGAATCAACGGACATAAGCAGCTCCTGTATACATAACGAGGTGGTTCTTATTCATATTCAACTCCTTCATTTGATACCAAGGAGCAAAAAACCGCAACCCGGGTTCCGGCAGACGGCGGCGCGGAGCGAACTGACGGCATATTTCGTGATGAGCTGATGATGATAGTTGCTAAAGCGTTTGACCAAAAAACGCCCGAGTGTTTACGCAAAAGTCGCGCTATCATGCAGTCGAACGCGGTAAAACCTTTAGCAATTCCGCCGCACGGACCAGAGAGGAACCATCCATGAAGATCGGTATCGGTAACGACCACGCCGCCGTCGAGCTCAAGAACATCATCTCCGAGCACCTGAAGGAGCGCGGCTGCGAGGTCGTGAACTTTGGCACCGACACCTCCGAGAGCTTCGACTACCCCATCGCCGGCTACAAGGTGGGCAAGGCAGTTGCTAACGGTGACGTCGACCTTGGCATCCTGATCTGCGGCACTGGCGTCGGCATCAGCCTGGCCGCCAACAAGGTCGAGGGCGTGCGCGCCGTCGTGTGCTCCGAGCCCTTCAGCGCCAAGCTCTCGCGCATGCACAACAACACCAATGTGCTTGCCTTTGGCGCCCGCGTCGTGGGCTCCGAGCTCGCCAAGATGATCGTCGACGAGTGGCTTGACGCCGAGTTTGAGGGCGGCCGTCACGAGCGTCGCGTCAACCTCCTCAATGAGATCGATCAGACTCGCGGCCTTAAGGTCGTCGACGAGGCTTAAAGCCTAACACGCCACAAGCTAACAGCAGAGGGCCCGCTCGGAGCGCACATCCGGGCGAGCCCTCTTAGTAGTTTTAGACATAAAAAGAGCGCCGCGGAAGGAGTCCCGCGGCGCTCAAGCCACACGCTAACAGCTTTAAGGAGTCAAAGCTGGTTTAGCCAAAGAAACGCTTGATCTCGATCTCGGCGTTCTCCAGGCAATCGGAGCCATGGATCACGTTGGCGTTGACATCGACGGCAAAGTCGCCGCGGATGGTGCCAGGAGCGGCATCAAGCGGGTTGGTAGCGCCCATGAGGGTACGCATCTTGGAGACGGCGGAAAGACCGGAAACGACCATCTTGACGACCGGACCGCTCGTCATAAAGTCGCAAATACCGCCAAAGAAGGGCTTATCGGCCAGGTGGGCATAGTGCTCCTCGACGGTGGCACGGTCAAGCGTGGTCATCTCCATGCGCTCGATAACAAGGCCGCTGCGCTCAATACGAGCAACGATCTCGCCGATCTTGCGATCGCGCACGGCGTCGGGCTTAATCATGATGAAGGTCTTCTCGATAGCCATAAGGTAGCCTTTCAAGTAGGTTCGCGCGTGCCCAAGTCCCATTCCGGCACCCGCCTGAACTGCATCGTAACAGAGTTTTAGCTGCAGTTAAACAAAAAGCTGTTTATTGAAGCGCTGCAATTTATTGAAGCGTTCCATATGTGTCACTTCTGTTTCGAAGCTCGACTAGCGTAGCATCCGACCCACTTCCAACTGCAACGAACAGAACAGACGGTCGATTGCTGCCCGCGAGCGCGCCCCCTTCACAACCTGAGCAAAGGTCCTACAAAAGTTCTCGACAAGCCCCCCTCCATAACAAAACGGACGCCCGCTGTAGCGGACGCCCGTACAGGCAAGATATGGCAAGCAAGGTAAGCACCACGGCAGCGTTAGTTCGCCCCGTGACCCATCTCGACGACCTTGGTCAGAGAACCAAACACGCCCTCGTCGGCCGAAAGCTGTGCCTTGGCGCGCTCCAGCTGCAAGGCAACGGCGGCAGGAGCGGTACCGCCCTCGGTCGTACGCGCGGCAACGATCGAAGGAATATCGAGTGCCTCGGTAATATCGTGCTCAAAGAGCGGGCTTGCTTCCTGAAACACCTCAAACGGCAGATCCTCAAGATTGCAACCGCGCTTCTCGCACATCAGGACCAGGTGACCCACCACGGCGTGTGCCTCGCGGAACGGCAGGCCGCGCTTTGCCAGGTAATCGGCAACGTCGGTGGCCGCCAGGTGACCAACGCCGCACTCGCGCGCCATGGCATCCTCGTTGACGGTCCAGGTCGAGATCATGCCGGCCATAACGGACAGACACTGCATGAGGGTATGGGCGGTATCGAGCGCGCCCTCCTTATCCTCCTGCAGATCCTTGTTATAGGCGAGCGGCAGGCCCTTCATGGTCACGAGCAGCTGCACCAGGTTGCCGTACACGCGACCGCTCTTGCCGCGGATAAGTTCCGCAAAGTCGGGGTTCTTCTTTTGCGGCATGATGGACGAGCCGGTAGAGTACGAGTCGGAAAGCGTAATAAAGCCAAACTCGGAGCTCGACCACAGCACGATCTCCTCGGAGAGGCGCGACAGGTGCATTGCCATAACGGAGCCGGCGTAATGCAGGTCGAGCAGGAAGTCGCGGTCGGAAACGGCGTCGAGCGAGTTGGGAATCACACCAGCAAAGCCAAGCTCAGCAGCCGTCATCTGGCGATCGAGCGGATAGCTCGTACCGGCAAGCGCTGCGGCACCCAATGGGCAGTTATCCGCGGCATCGAAAGCGGCCTTCAGGCGCGTAAAGTCGCGCGCGAACATCCAGGAATACGCCAGCAGATGATGCGATAACAACACAGGCTGGGCGTGCTGCATGTGCGTGTAGCCGGGAAGAATGACCTTGTCGTACTTCTTAGCCGCATCCACCAGCACATGGCGCAGCGAAAGATTGGCCTCCATAAGCTCCTTGGCCAGCGCCTTGACGCCCAGGCGGGTATCGGTCGCCACCTGGTCGTTGCGCGAACGTCCGGTATGTAGGCGCTTGCCCGCCTCGCCAATGCGACGTGTCAGCTCGCTCTCGATGGACATATGAATGTCCTCGTCGTTGATGTCGAAGGTAAAGTTGCCGGCATCGATATCCTGCTCGATTCCGCTCAGGCCCTCGGCAATCGCTTGCTCATCCTCGGCACTAATGATGCCCTGGGCGGCCAGCATCTTGGCATGGGCCTTAGAGCCGGCAATATCCTGCTTATAGAGATGCTTATCGACCGGCAGCGACGCGCCAAACTCCTGCGTGACCTCGGCCACGCCCGCCTCAAAACGACCACCCCAAAGAGCCATGGGACCGTCCCCTTTCATCTAAAACCAAAACATCGGCGCACAAAGCGGCGCGCCCTGACGCTAAAGCGATTTACCAACTGTTAGTTTTGTACATCCCCCGCCACACACGGGGCTAGAGCATTAATTCGAAAAGAAGTGACGCACCATGCACTTGGCGCCCATCGACTCCCTCCGGATGTTGCCCTGCGAACCGTCAATCCAAGCCTTCAGGCTCATGGGGACCTCCTCCACCTTGGCGGTATCGAGCTCAGGGGAAAGAGAAAGCAAAGCGTGAGCGATAGCATCAATCATAGTAGGTACTCCTCAGATATACATAGGCACAAGGCCGTCAAATCGATAGAAAGAGCCCCGCCGGACAACCCCGGCGGGGCTCGGACTCAGCCGCAGGTGCGGCGTCATATATGCGGGCGGAACGTAGGGGCCACCGATGTTAAGAAGTGTCAGCAAGCATAACGAAAGGTAGGGACCCCGTGCGCCCGTTATGTATCACGCGGATGGGCCGCGCGGATACCAAGGGAAGGAGGCGCTAGGCCTGGGCAGCAGCAGAGCTGGGGCCCTGGACCTTTGCCCACGTCTTGAGCGACAGCGTGTCGATCTCGATAAAGCCGGCGCTGGCCTTCTCGTCAAACGTGGTGTCACGATCGTAGGTAGCCAGACCGTAGTCATAGAGGCTAAACGGGCTCTTGCGGCCGACGACATGGCAGTTGCCCTTAAAGAACTTCAGACGGACGGTGCCGGTGACGAACTTCTGGGTATCGGCCATAAACGCGTCAAGTGCGTTCTTGAGCGGGCTGTACCACTGGCCGTTGTACACGGCGGTGGCCCAATCCTGCTCGAGCTTGATCTTGGTCTTGAGCAGGTCGCCCTCGACGCAGATGTCCTCGAGCGCCTTGTGGGCGGTGATGAGCGTCAGGGCGCCGGGAACCTCATAGCACTCGCGGCTCTTGAGGCCCACCAGACGATCCTCGACCAGGTCAAGACGGCCAAAGCCGTTGTCGCCCGAAATCTTGTTGAGGGCGATGACGATCTCGGAGAGCTTCATCTTCTTGCCGTCGACGGCGACAGGCTTGCCGGCCTCAAACTCGATCTCGGTATAGGTCGGGGTGTCAGGCGTGTCCTCGGGGTTCTTGGTCATAACCCAAGCGTCATCGAGCGGCTCATTCCAAGGGTCCTCCAGGTGACCGCACTCGATGGCGCGACCCCACAGGTTGTCGTCGATGGAGTAGGGGTTGTCGTTGGCACCCTCGGGAACCGGCACGTTGTGGGCGTGGGCATAGGCGACCTCGTCGGGACGGCACTTCAGGTCCCACTCGCGAACCGGGGCGATAACCTTGAGCTCGGGGTCGAGGGCCTTGACGGCGGCCTCAAAACGGACCTGGTCGTTACCCTTGCCGGTGCAGCCGTGGGCGACGTAGGTCGCGCCAAACTCGTGGGCGACCTCAACAAGCTTCTTGGCAAGCAGCGGGCGAGACAGGGCGGAGAGCAGCGGGTACTTGTTCTCGTACATGGAGTTTGCTGCGATGGCTTTGGTCAGGAACTCATCGGAGAACTCGTCGCGCAGGTCGAGCACCTGGCAATCGAGAACGCCCAGGTCGAGCGCCTTCTGCTTCTTGGCATCCAGTCCGGTCTCTTCCTGGCCCACGTTGCCGCAGACACAAACGACATCGAGATTCTTCTCGTCCTGGAGCCATTTGACACATACGGATGTATCAAGACCACCGGAATATGCGAGAACGACTTTTTCCTTGCTCATGGCTGTTTCCTTTCGCCCTTGGTAGCTAGTTAGAACATCGGTCAGTTGCAAGTCACCTTGAGGTCAAAAACCGTGCAATATCAGGTTAAATAGCAAAAATCAGCACATACATGCCCTAGAAACATGCAGCAATGTCGTGCTAAAACCCAACGACCTCAAAATGACTCTGTTGAGGCAATTCGCCCCATGCGGACAGAGACGATTGTTATCGTCGTCGGGAAATTGCGCGCTGGCGTCGGATGGCATTGTCTGCAGTGGTGATGATCGTTACGAACTGCATCTGCCTCTCCTTTCACCTATCGCCGGGCGCAATTCTAATATCGTAAACGGTACCTTTTCCTCGGTAAGCGGTTGTTTTTCCGTCTCCGTTTTCGATGGTCGCTATATTACGCTAAAGTGCCCGCAGCACAAGCGACAAATTCAAATTTCTGAAAAGTTTTTTCATTACTTTGTGAAGCGTGGTGCAAATACGCACCATTCCTGCGAAAATACGCTCGACTACTAGTTGATGGTTATAACGTCTGAAACAATCTCGAAACGAAAGGCGCATTTTTATGCAAACTTACGAATCGGACGCCAACATCGGCAACATTAAGATTCTCGCCGTCGATATGGACAAGACGCTGCTGACCGACGAGCGTGTGCTGCCCCAGGGTCTTGATGAGCGCCTGGACAAGCTCGCCGACGCCGGCATCGTATTCTGCCCCGCCAGCGGACGTCCCGCCCCCAAGCTCGAGGAGATGTTCGAGGGCATCAAGAACCGCCTCGCCTTTTGTCCCGACAACGGAGCTTGCGTGATCTATCGCGGCGGCTATATCTATAAGAGCAATATTGACGTGGAGCTGTATCAGCAGGTCTTGAACCGTGCCTCGGAGGATCCTCGCGCTGTCCCCGTCCTGTGCTGCTTCGACGAGTTCTACGTGCTTGCCCGCGACCATCAATACCACGACGAGATCAGCGTCTACTACAACACAATCAACTACGTCGACAGCTTTGAGGGCATTGATTTCGAGTCCAACAAGATTTCGGTCTTCTTCCCCGGCTACGACGCCGAGCCCGCTTTCCGCGAGACCTATAGCCCCGAGTTCTCGGACAAGCTCTACGTCACCAACGCTGGGCGCGAG
>URAQ01000097.1 GCA_900545875.1 uncultured Collinsella sp. | reverse complement strand
TACTGCTGCGTCTTGGCGGCCATGCGCGGGAAGGTGTGCGCGTAGACCTCGCTTGCGCTCGCCGGTACGTGGGGGATGCCGCCGCAGGTAAAGCTCGCCGCCACGCCCTCGGGGAAGAGCGACAGGTAGCTCAGCGTCAAAAAACCGCCGTAGCTTTGGCCGAGCGTGACCCACGGCTTGCCGCCAAAGCCCACTAGGCGCAGGTACTCAAAATCGCGCACGATGGAGCTGGCGAGGTGGCGCTTGAGGAAGTCCGCCTGCGAGCGTGCTGTATCGGCGCCGGCGGCCGTTGCGCGATCACCCAGTGCCTTGATCGTGCGTCCGTCCACGCAGCTACTGCGTCCGGTGCCGCGCTGGTCGGGAAGGACCACGCGGAAGTGCTTGACGGCCTCCTCGATCCAGCCGTCGCTTGTGGGCGACAGCGGACGTGGGCTCTCGCCGCCGGGGCCGCCCTGCAAAAACAGGAGCAGCGGCAGATCGTCGTTGATGCGGTCGGGCGCGCTAACCACGCGGTAGAAGAGCTTGATGCTCTCGGGCGCGCCGGCGATGGGTGCCGGCATGGCGCCGCGGCGCATGGTACTGCCGACGGCCAGGAGCATCGGCTCCAGGCCGCGCCAGTCAAGGGGGACGTCGATGCTGTGGTCCTCGACGTAAAGGCCGGGGACGTGGTACGAAGTGATGAGGGCCATGTGAGTCTTCCGTTCGTTGCGGTGTTTCGGGTTGACCAATTCTACCGCCGCGGGCGAGGCCATGCGCAAATCGGCTACCATGGTTGCAAACTTCTAGGAGAAAGGGCCGCCCATGTCGGTCGATATAGCCACGTATGTCCACGATCTTGCCGTTGCCGCCAAGGCAGCGTCGGCCTCGCTTGCCACGGCGAGCGATGAACAGCGCCAGGAGGCCGTGCGCGCCATGGCCGCAGCACTGCGCAACGGTGTCGACTCCATCGTCGCCGCTAACGAGCTCGATATGTCCGCCGCGCGCGATGCGGGTACCTCGGCCGGACTGCTCGATCGCCTGCTGCTGACGCCCGAGCGCGTCGAGGGCATGGCCGCCGGCCTGGAAAAGCTTGCCGAGCTGCCCGATCCCGTGGGCCGCGTGCTCGACCACCGCGTGCTTGCAAGCGGCGTGGACCTGACCCGTGTGAGTGTGCCGCTGGGCCTGGTCGCTATGGTCTACGAGGCGCGCCCCAACGTGACGGCCGACGCCGCAGGCATCTGCATCCGTACCGGCAACGCCTGCATTCTGCGCGGCGGCTCGCTGGCCTATCACTCGTGTGCCATGATCGCCGAGCTGCTGGCCGATGCGCTCGAGGCCAAGGGCTTCCCGCGCGAGGCCGTCTCGATGATTGAGTCCACCGATCGCGAAGCCACCGGCGAGCTCATGAAGCTCCGCGGTATCGTCGACGTGCTCATTCCGCGCGGCGGTGCAGGCCTGATTCAGCGCTGCGTGCGCGAGTCGCTCGTTCCGGTGATCGAGACGGGCACGGGCAACTGCCACATCTACGTGCATGAATCCGCCGACTTTGATAAGGCGCTCAACATTATCGTCAATGCCAAGACCCAGCGCGTAGGCGTGTGCAATGCCGCCGAGTCGCTGCTGGTCGACCGTGCTGTGGCCGATGCGTTTTTGCCTGCGGTCGTTGCCGTGCTGCACGACCACGGCGTGCTCATTCACGGCGACGAGGCCACGTGCGCCGCGTGCGCCGACGCCGGCTTTGTAGAGGGCGATGACTACGTCGCCGCGACTGAGGAGGACTGGGGTCGCGAGTACCTGGCGCTCGAGATGAGTGTGAAGGTCGTGGCTAGCGAGGACGAGGCCATCGAGCACATCAACCGCTACGGCACCATGCACTCCGAGGCCGTCGTTGCCGAGGACACGGATGCTTGCGAGCGCTTCCTTGATGCGGTCGATGCCTCGGCCGTGTACTCCAACGCCAGCACTCGCTTCACTGACGGCGGCGAGTTTGGCCTGGGCGCCGAGATCGGCATCTCGACCCAAAAACTCCACGCCCGTGGCCCCTTTGCCGCCGAGGCCCTCACCACCTACAAATACAAGCTCCGCGGCACCGGCCAGGTCCGCCCCTAACGCCCGCGCAAGAAAAACCACCACAAAGGTGCCTTTCCCCTTTGTGGTGGTTTTAGGTGGCGTTGACGGTTAGGCCTGGAAGGTATCTCGGTCGGGGGCGAAGGACTGCATGGCCGCGATGGTGCGGTCAAAGAGCTCGGGGAGCTCCCAGCCCAACATCTCGGCGCCCTGCGAAATCACGTCGCGCGAGCAGCCGGCGGCAAAGCGTTTGTCCTTGAACTTCTTCTTGAGCGACTTGGTCGTAAAGTCCATAACGCTCTTGCTCGGGCGCATGATAACTGCAGCGCCGATCAGGCCGGTGAGCTCATCGCAGGCAAACAGTATCTTTTCCATCTGCAGCTCGGGTTTGGGCAGCGAGGTATTGAAGTCCGACGTGTGCGTCTGGATGGCGCGAATGAGCTCGGGAGACGCACCTTCATCCTTAAGAATCTTGGCAGCATAGATGGTGTGGTTCATGGGGTCGTCCTCATGCTCCTCCCAATCCAGGTCGTGCAGCAGACCGACGATGCCCCAAAACTCCTCGTTTTCGGGGTCGAACTCGCGCGCAAAGTAGCGCATGGTGCCCTCGACCGTCTCGCCATGGGTGATATGGAACGGGTCCTTGTTGTGCTCATTGAGCAGTTCGAACGCGCGGTCGCGGGTGATTCCGGCGGTAAGCGGCTCTGCCATAAGAGACTCCTTGTGCTCGTGGGTATCGATAAGAATGAATACTACTAGAACACGAAAACCACCACAAAGGTGCACTGTCCCCTTTGTGGTGGTTTTTGGCGCGGTTGGGTTAGTTGAGGGCGGCTTGGGCTAGGCGGGCTTCGGCGTCCTCCTCGGTGACGCCCAAGGCCACGGCGAACTCCTCGATGGAGCGGCGCTTGGCTTCCTTGAGTACGCGCATGTAGTAGGAGCTGGGCTTTTTATCAGCTTCCTCGGCCTGGCGAATGCGGTGCATCATGGTCTTTGCCACGCGGACCGTCTCGGGCGCACCCAGCTTGAGCTGCTGCTTAAAGTGCGTCTCCTCAAGTGAGCTGTTGCGCTCGGTGAAGGTGTCGCACTCCAGCTCGTCATAGTGGCTCAGCAGGTGCTCGGCATCTTGCTGAGAGATGGCGGCGTGCAAACGATCGGCCTGCGCCACGGGGTACATGAGGATCGTCTGCGCATGTCCCTGCTTGGTCTCGAGCAGCAGCATGGGCTGCGGCGTGTCGTCCCTAAAACCGACGACGGTGCAGACTCCCTGACCCGGATGAATGACGTGTTGACCGATTGAGAACATGCTACCTCCAACTTATACGAATTTACGTATGTCTAGAATAACACGCTGACGTGCGCAAATTCTCACTTTATGCAGGAAAATCACACAACTCCGATAGGTAAGAGTATTCGATAACAGACGCAGCTCATTCACACCTTTATGCATTTTCAACGCCTGCATAATCTGCAGGCAGACCGGCATCTTTGAGTGACTCCATACAAGCTGTAGTCAATTTTGTGCATATGCAATATCGATTGGCTTTACCCTGCGACAGTGCCCGTCGCTTGTGATAGAGTGCTACAAACTCTGGCTTTTGCCCTACGAGTGACCAAGAGCTCGGGGGCTTTAACACAAGGAGGATCTATGCCCGAGAAGATTGAAGAGCTGGTACGCGCTGCGCTTGCTGCGGCCCAGGAGGCCGGCGACCTTTCCGCATTTGAACTTGACGATTGCGCTATCGAGCGACCGGCTGACACTTCTCATGGCGAGTGGACCTCTACCATGGCCCTGAAGTCCGCCAAGCTGGCCCACTGCGCCCCGCGCAAGATCGCCGAGGCCATCGTTGCCCATATGCCCGAGGACCCCGCGATTGAGAAAGTCGAGATCGCAGGCCCTGGCTTCATCAACTTCTACCTCTCCGTTGCCGTCAAGAATGCCATCTTTGGCGAGGCTCGCGAGAAGGGCATGGACTTCGCTAAGTCCAACGTCGGTGGTGGCCTGAAGACCCAGGTCGAGTTCGTTTCCGCCAACCCCGTCGGCCCCATGCACATTGGCCACGGCCGCTGGGCCGCGCTGGGCGACTCGCTCTGCCGTGTTATGGACCACGCCGGTTACGACATCCAGCGTGAGTTCTACATCAACGACCACGGCTCTCAGATGAACACCTTCGGCAACTCCATCAGCACGCGCTATATGCAGCTTGCCGACATCATCGCCAAGCAGGGCGTGGATATCGACGAGGCCCACAAACTGCTGATCGCCGACCGCGACGCCTTCGTTGCCGATGAGAACGACGAGCACCCCGAGACCCATCCGTATCAGGATAACTTTGCCGAGACTCTGGGCAAGGACTCCTACGGCGGCGACTACATCATCGACGAGGCTGCCGAGTTTTGGCGCACCGACGGCGACAAGTGGGTCGAGGCCGATCCGCAGGAGCGCATGGAGAGCTTCCGCGAGCGCGGCTACGTAAAGATGGTCGACAACATGCGCGACCTCTGCCACGCCGTCAATTGCGACTTCGATCGTTGGTTCTCCGAGCGCTCGCTGTATGTGAAGGACACCGAGGGCGAGACCGCCGGCACCTCCGCCGTCGACCGCGCTTTTGAGAAGCTCGACAAGATGGGCTACCTCTATACCAAGGACGGCGCCCTGTGGTTCCGTTCCACCGATCTGGGCGACGACAAGGACCGCGTGCTGATCAAGTCCGACGGCGAGTACACCTACTTCGCCTCCGACGTCGCCTATCACTGGGATAAGTTCCAGCGCGTCGACCACGTCATCGACATCTGGGGCGCCGACCACCACGGCTACATCGAGCGCGTCCGCTGCGTCTGCGATGCCTTGGGTTACCCCGGCAAGTTCGAGGTTCTGCTGGGCCAGCTCGTCAACCTGCTGCGCAACGGCAAGCCCGTCCGTATGTCCAAGCGCAAGGGCACCATGGTGACCCTGCAGGAGCTCGTCGACGAGGTTGGCTCCGACGCCGCTCGTTACACGCTCATCTCCAAGAGCTCTAACCAGATGGTCGACTTCGACATCGAGGCCGTTAAGAAGCGCGACAACTCCAATCCGGTGTACTACGTGCAGTACGCTCACGCTCGCGTCTGCTCCATCCTGCGCCGTGCCGCTGACGTAACGCCTGAGCAGGCTGACGAGATGGGCATGAAGGCCGTTGCCGCCAAGGCCATCGGTGAGAACGTCGATTACTCGCTGCTGACCGACCCTACCGAGCTCGCCCTTTCGCGTAAGCTCAACGAGCTCACCGACCTTATCGCCAGCTGCGCTCGCGACCGCGCCCCGTTCCGTCTGACGCACTTTGCCGAGGAGCTCGCCGGCGACTTCCACAGCTTCTACGCTGCCTGCCAGGTGCTGCCGAGCGAGGGCCGTCCCGTCGACCCCGAGCTTTCGCGCGCCCGTCTGGCCGCTTGCGACGCCGTCCGCGTAACGCTCGCCCTGGTGCTCACCCTTGTTGGTGTCTCCGCTCCCGAGCAGATGTAAGCTGCGGGTCATTTGACCGTGTAGGTTTGGTTTAACTGAGCCTTGAAAGCCCGATCTCCCACGGAGGTCGGGCTTTTTGCGTTTGGTGAGACTATTTGGTTTGCCGGGAAATGCTACCAAATCGCAACTATACCGGTTTACGGGGCTGAATCGCCAACTGGCGACCATGGTGCCAATAGCAAAATTAAACCCGCAGGTAGATGGCTTATTGTTTCTTGAAAATGCAGGGTATGGTTGGCTTGCAGCATTCTGGCCCCGTAATCCGGCATAGTTTTGAAAATTGTCCCTTGGGGACGGGGGAAACGGATCATTTTTGTCTCGTGGAGGGGTGGTGGGATACCGTCCGCCACGAATTGGGCTCATCTCCTACGTTTGGACGCATATCCCGAACCATGCCGAAATGTACGATATTAAAAGCGCAGGTAGCAGACTCGTTGTTTTTGAAAAAACAAGGGTATGGTCAGGGGCCCGTGGGTAAACGTAGTAGATGGGCGCGATTCGTGGCTCGGCCATTCCGGATGTCACGGTTTCACTCCTCTGACGTGACATTTCAGGCGCTTTTGAGGAGGAGTGCCCCTTTTGACTAGTCGTTTAAGAACGTCCCCAATGACTAAGTTGCAGGTGGCGGCGGTTGTGTTACACTAACGCTGCGTATATGACGCAAATATCTCGATACAGATCAATGATGTCCGTCGGTATTTGACGGAGCTAGACTGTTTAGCCGCCCTGAAGGTTTATGCAGGGAGCATGTGATCACAGGGCTTGAAAAGAAAGTTGAGCAAACACTGTGTCTGATCAACAGCAAGAAAACGAAATAACGACGACGCAAGCCGCTCCCGCTGCACCGGTTGTGTCGGACCAGGTCGCGGCGCCCGCGCAAGCCTCGGCTCCTGAGACGCCTACGCCTGCAACGGCTGAGAAGGCCGTTCCTGCAACTGGTGAGGAGGCTGTTCCGGCAAAGCCCAAGCGCACGCGCCGCGCGGCCAAGCCTG
>URAQ01000096.1 GCA_900545875.1 uncultured Collinsella sp. | reverse complement strand
CGCCCGCCCGCCGCGCGCAGTCAATCGACTCGCGCGTGACCGGGCAGGCGTCTGCATCAATAAAGAGCGTTCGCGGCATCTAGTGCACCAGTTTGCCAAATTGAATAGCGCGAACAATCAGCGTTACGCCAAACACCAGCAGTGCGGCGCCGCTAAAGATGACGAGCATCTTGGCCGACCACAGCGGATAGATAAACACGAACATGCCGGCGATGATGGAGAGCGCGCCGCTCAGGATGGCGAGGGCACGGTTGGACGAAAGCTCAGACTCCAGAATGGACATGACACCTTCGACGATCCAGCCAAAGCCGGCCACGATAACCACAATCGTGGTGAGCGTCGCGGTCGAGAAGGCCTGGTTGCGCAGGATTATGACGCCGCCCAAGATAATGAGTAGGTTGGAGATGATGCTCGTCACGCGCCAGCCGGTGGGCAGCAGTGGCTCGAAAACAGCGGTAAACAGCCTGATCGCGGCCGTGATCACAAAGTAGAAGCCCAAGACGGTCGTTAGGAAGACGAGGGACTTGGCGGGCGCAAACAGCAGTGCGATGCCGGCGACGAGCGCCAAGACGCCCGTGATGGCGTAAATCCAGCGTACGGCCTTGACGGCTTTGCCCGCCATGCTTTTCTCGTCAAATCCAAACTGGCTCGATTTTTGGTCATCGTTCTTAAAGATGCCCATAATGTCTCCTTTCCGTGCGGCGTAAGCCTTGATCGTTACGACCAGTATCGCCTAAAGGCGCTGACGTATGGGTCGGGGAGGGTGAAACGTAACCCAAAGGCCCCGAATTGTTTCCGTTGTTCCCCACGTCGCGATTTTCTATTCAACAGGTGTAGAACATTGCGGCCCTGTTCGTTATTGCCTACGTTTTAGGTTAGATTTTCCTAAGAACAATTGCCCGAAATGGGGGGTCCCTATGAACGAAACAGTTCCCGCGGCGCCGTCTAGCGCGGAGTCGATGGCAAAGCAAGGTTGCGAAAAGCTCGGCCTGGACACGTTTGACGCGCTGGTTCGCTGCGCCCGCACGTGCCGTCGCTTTGACGAGTCCATGCGCGTGCCGCGTGAGCTTTTGCTTGAGCTGGCGGAGCTGGCGCACCTGACTCCCTGTGGTGCCAATGCTCAGCGTCTGCGTTTTCATGTGGTAAGCGGTGCAGAGGACTGCGCGCGTGTATTTGACGAGCTTGCATGGGCCGGTGCGCTCAAGGATTGGCCGGGTCCCGATGAGGGCGAGCGCCCGACCGGCTACATCGCGATTCTTGCTGAGCGCGCCGTTCCGGGCAAGCCAGCCGCTCCCATTACCGAGGTCGACACGGGCATTGCCGCGCAGACGATGATGCTCGCCGCCCGCAGCGCCACGCCCGAGGTGGCAGCCTGCATGTTCAAGGCCTTTACGACCCACGCGATCGATGCCATGGGGCTCGATAACGACAAGTATGAGCTCAAGCTGATCATGGCGTTTGGCGTTCCGGCCGAGACACAGGTGATCGATGCGATCGATTCCAACCCCGACGGCTCCATCAATTATTGGCGCGACGAGGCGCAGGTGCACCACGTACCCAAGCGCTCGCTTGTCGACGTACTGGTGTAGTTGAGCGTCACCGCGGTGTGATCCGGCGGTAAACCACCACAAAGGTACCTGTCCCCTTTGCGGTGGTGCGAGGGGAGGACGTGTGGCAGATTTGTATTTGGTGCGGCATGGGCAGACTGAGCTCAATGTGCAGAACATTTTGCAGGGTGGGCACGATTCGCCGCTTACGGCGCGCGGGCGCGAGCAGGCGCTGGCGACGCGCGCGGCGTTTGAGGCGCGTGGCGTGACCTTTGACCGTGTGTATTCCTCCCCGTTGGGCCGGGCGCGGCGTACGGCTGAGCTAATTGCTGGTGAGGGCCGCTCGATAGAGCTGGTCGATGACCTGCGCGAGTGGCATTTGGGCTCGCTGGAGGGTACATCAAATCGCGAGATGCCGCCGCAGCCCTGGGGTGATTATCCGGTGGCCTTTGGTGGCGAGTCTGAAGGCGAGCTCCAGTCGCGCATGGTCGCGGCGCTGTCCCACATCATGGCCAGGCCGCAGCACGACTGTGTGCTGGCAGTCTCCCACGGCTCTTCCTGCCAGGAGTTTCTTGAGTATGTGACTGGCAGGGGAGAGCTACCCGACAACGGTGCCGTGCTTCATTTTGGCTATTGCGACGGTGCGTTTTCGCTCCTTGATTGGTAACGAACGAAAGGACCCCTATGAATAAAGACCTGTATCTGGTTCGTCATGGGCAGACAATATTCAACCTTAAGCGCATTATTCAGGGTTGGAGTGACTCGCCGCTCACGCAGCTGGGATGCGACCAGGCGGCGCGTGCCGGCATGTTCTTACGTGCGCGTGGCATTGAACCCGATCATGCCTACACCTCCACACTTCATCGCACCGAGCAGACTATCGCCAACCTGTGGCCGGGCTTGGCGTACGAGCGCCTGGACGGTCTGCGTGAGTGGTTCTTTGGCGACTTTGAGGCCGAGCGCGTGATGCTTATGCCCGAGCGCCCGTGGCGAGATTTCTATCGTCAGTTTGGCGGCGAGGGCCAGATGCAGGTGCGCGAGCGCATGGCGGCGACGCTGACCGAACTCATGCAACGTCCGGACCATACGTGTGTGCTCGCGGTAAGCCATGGCTCGGCTATCAAGGAGTTTATGGATCACGTGAAGGGTGCGGCGGCCGACGAACGCGATCGTGTGCCGGGCAACTGCTCGGTGCTGCATTTCGTGTTTGACGACGAGGCCGGTACGTTTGAGCTGATTGAGATTTTTACGCAGGAGGATTACGCGCGCGAGCTGGGGCTTGAACCGCTTGTGGCTACTGCAGGTCCGCAGCGCGGATAACGCGAGCGCGGCGGCACGGGTCGCCGGCATAACTTCTCGACGCAAAAGGGGCGGAGATGCATGTACCTGCTGCATCTCCGCCTCCTGTTTGTTGAGCTGCCGATTTTTGTGCTGGGCGGTCTGGTCTTGCTAGAACCGCGCGACCTGGTGCGTGAGCAAACCCGTCGGAACTCGCGGCGCGCCGCTGGCGACCTGCGCGGCGGGGAAGAGCACGGCAACGGTAAAGTTGAACGGCTCCTTGCCGGTGTACGTTCCGGCGGAACGGGCCTCATCGGCCAGCAGCTGCGACGCCCCGGTCAGCGCGGCAGCGTAGGCGGGGTCGTCGGCCAGTGCCGGCTCCGGTGCTTGGTCGAGCATAGCGCGGATGGCCCCGACGGCGTCCTCGCGCTTGACCTCCCACGCGCGGTGCGTAATGCCCGCGGGGTCGGTGACGGCGTAGAGCGACGCGCCCTCTTTGGCGGCGCCCAGGATGATATCCATGACGGGCGAGGCCTCGTAGGCGAGCGACACGGGGCGCGGCTGCACCTTGAGCTCGGCGATCGCGCGCGCGGCGGCGGCCACGTCAGCGCTGGCATCGCCCTTGCCACCCGCAAGTACACTCGTCGGGCAGATCGCCACGACACCCGTCACACGTCCCGGCTCGCCCGAGCATTCGTACACGTAATACGCCGCACCCGGGTCCTTGAGCATCAGACCATCGGCAAGGGCTCCGCGCAGAGCATCGTTGCCGCTCAGGATGCTGCCCATTGCAGGCAGCGCCTCGAGCACGCGGTCCTGAGCCGGGCGGATGCAGGGAAACGGAAGTGCTTTCATGGGCGGTCCTAACGCACGAGTCGGTTTGTTCGCGGCTTATTATGCCCCAACTTGGCCGCTCGCGTCCCAGAGCACGTTATCGGCGAGCGCGATGAGCACCTGCTGACAACGAACGATATCGGCGTGGGGCACATATTCGTTGGGCTTGTGCGCGAGCGCGAGCGACCCGGGACCGTAGCTCATGCAATTGCGGTTACCTGTCTTGCCGGCAATGACGGCGGTGTCGGTGTAGCCGGTAAAGAAGCCGACGGTCGTGTCCGCGTCCGTCACGTCATCGGCGGCACGCTTGAGCGCTGCTAGAAGGGGAGAGTTCGGGTCGCGCTCGATGGCGGGGCGGTCGCCCGTTACGGTGTAGCTGCCATGGCAACCGGGAACGGCGGCTTCGGCGACGGCGATGGCCTGCTCTACCATGCGCGTCGCGGCGGCCGTATCGGTCGGCGGGGTCAGGCGCATGTCGACCCAGACTTTGGCGCGGTCGGGTACGACGTAGGGGCGATATCCGCCCTCGATTTGGCCAAACGTGATGGTCGAAGGCCCCAGCTCATCGTGCGCGGGCAGCGCCATAAACGCGCGACGGAGCGAACACACGACCTCGGCCATGGCAGCGACGGCATCCGCGCCCTTCCAGGGCTGGCTCGCATGCGCCGTCACGCCAGTCATTTCAATCTCGAACCACGTACGCCCCTTGTGCGCCACCTGGATCTGTCCGTCGGTGGGCTCGGTGTCCAGCACCCATTCACGCGAGCCGACCCAGCCAGCATCGATCGTGGCCTCTGAGCCGCGCATAAAGTCCTCCTCGTCGACCGAGCAAATGAGTGAGAAGCCACGGCGGGGCAGCTTGCCTTCTGCCGCCACGCGCTCGAGCGTATGGACCAGTGCGGCAATGGCGCAGGCCAGGCCACCCTTCATATCGCAGGCACCGCGGCCATAGAGTTTATCGTTGCGCACGATCGCTCCGAGCGGCGGAATGTCCGCGTCCCAGCCATCGCCCAGTGTAACGGTATCCATATGGCAGATATAGACGAGCCGTGGCTCGTCGCTCAGTCCCGGCACGGTGACCATAAGGTTGCGGCGCCCGGGCAGCACCTCGAGTTCCTCAACCTGCACGGCATCGAGTACCGGATGGCTCAGCTGCGCCAACCGTTCCTCAACCAACGCTTTGATATAGCGTTCAATCTCGCCCTCATACGCACCTGGGTCGGAACTGTCGATCCGCACGAGCCCTTGCGTAAGCCGCCAGGCAAAATCTGTATCAACCATAGGCACCTCACAGATAGTTAGGTCAACATACAGATTGTATGCCAAGAAGCGGCTCGGTGCATTTAATGGAGCGCTCACAAAAACGGGGGCGCCTCTCGTGCGAAAGGCACCCCCGCGGGCATTCAATGTCAGTGACGGGCAGGCCACATGGGGAGCTGCCCGTCAGGTCAGTCGGCGCTATTTGATCACGCGCACGCGATACATCGACGGAATCTGCTTGAGCGCCTCGATGGTGCTGCTGTTCAGGTGCTCGTCGGTGTCGAACATGGTGTAGGCGTTCTCGCCAGCGGACTCGTTGGTCATACGCTGCACGTTGGCGTTGTCCTTGGCCAGGATGGCCGTGATCTGGCCAATCATGTTGGGCACGTTGGCGTGCAGGCAGGCGATGCGGCTCGCGGCGCGCGCCTTGCCCATGCTGCAGGCGGGGTAGTTGACGCTGTGCGCGATGTTGCCGTTCTCAAGGTAATCCTTGAGCTCGCTGATGGCCATATCGGCGCAGTTGGCCTCGGCCTCGCCGGTGCCGGCGCCCGAGTGCGTGGTGATAAACGTGTTGGGCATCTTGACGGTCTTGGGCGTGGCAAAGTCGCAGCTAAACCAGCTGAGCTTGCCCTCGCGCAGGGCAGCATCGACGGCGTCCTCGTCAATGATGGTTTCGCGCGCGTAGTTGATGAGCACGGCGTCGGGTGCCAGCAGGTTAATCTGCTCGGTGCTGATCATGCCGATGGTGTCGGCCTTGCTGGGCACGTGCACGGTGAGGTAGTCGCAGCCGCGGCAGAGGTCCTCGAGCGTGCCCACGCGCTGCACCTCGCGGCTCAGCACCCATGCGTGCTCAACGGAAATGAACGGATCGTAGCCGTAGACGTCCATGCCCAGATCGACGCAGGCGTTGGCGACCTTGGAGCCCACGTTGCCCAGGCCGATGACGCCGATGCGCTTGCCCTTGAGCTCGCGGCCCACAAAGGCCTTCTTGGCCTTCTCGGCATCGACCTGGATCTCGGGGTCGTCGGCGTTGTCGCGCACCCAGTTCATCGACTGCACTACGCCGCGGCTCGAGAGCACCAGCATGCCCAGGACGAGCTCCTTGACGGCGTTGCTGTTGGCGCCGGGGGAGTTAAAGACGACGACGCCCTTCTTGGCGTACTCCTCGACGGGGATGTTGTTGACGCCGGCGCCGCAGCGGGCGATGGCGCGGATGCCCTCGGGCAGCTCGTAGCCGTGCAGGTCGGTTGAGCGCATCAGGATCGCGTCGGCCTCCTCGGCGGTGCCCACAAACTCGTAGCCCTCGCCAAACTCGACTTTGCCGTCTTTAGTGATGTCGTCGATGGTCTTAATCTTACGCATGGAAAAACTCCTTAGCAGGTTTTGATCTAAGCAGGATGGTCTGAGGTGGCTGGTCGGCCCGCGTGTTGCGGGCTAGTTAGATCGCGGGCTCAAACTATGCTGCGCTTCGAAGTCCTTCATGTACGAGGCCAGTGCCTGCACGTCTTCCATGGTTACAGCGTTGTACACGCTGGCGCGCATGCCGCCGACGAGGCGATGGCCCTTGACGTTTTGGATCTGGTGCTCTGCCGCGCCCGCGACAAAGGTCGCGTCGAGCTCGGCGTCGCCGG
>URAQ01000095.1 GCA_900545875.1 uncultured Collinsella sp. | reverse complement strand
GGAGGCCGAGATCTAGGCGCAGGGTTCTCGCAGCGCGCGGCGCCCCGGCGATGTTCCACAAAGGCCGTGCGCCCCGGGACCACGGCAAAGCAAAGGGGCCCGCATCCGATAGGATACGGGCCCCTGACTATAAGGCGCGATGCGTTAACAGCAGCGACTACTTGCGATGCGCGCGGTAGAACTCGATGAGCGCCTGGGTCGAAGCGTCCTGCTCGGCCTTGGCGGCGTCGTCGTGGAAGGCCGGGGTAATCTGCTTGGCAAGCTGCTTGCCCAGCTCGACGCCCCACTGGTCGTAGGAGTCGATGCCCCAGACCGTGCCCTCGACAAACGTAATGTGCTCGTACAGGGCGATGAGCTCGCCGAGCGCGAACGGGGTCAACGTGTCGCCGAAGATCGAGGTCGTCGGACGGTTGCCCTCAAAGCAGCGGGCCGGGACGATCTGCTCGGGCGTGCCCTCGGCGCGCACCTCATCGGCCGTCTTACCAAAGGCGAGTGCCTTGGTCTGGGCCAGGAAGTTGCCCAGGAACAGCTCGTGGACATCCTGGCCGCTGTCGGTTGCGGGGTTGGCAGTGTTGGCGAAAGCGATAAAGTCGGCCGGGACCACCACGGTGCCCTGGTGCAGCAGCTGGTAGAAGGCGTGCTGACCGTTGGTGCCGGGCTCGCCCCAGAAGATCTCACCGGTGTCGGAGGTCACGGCGCTGCCGTCCCAGCGGACATGCTTGCCGTTGGACTCCATGGTGAGCTGCTGCAGGTAGGCCGGGAAACGGTGCAGGTACTGGCAGTACGGAAGCACGGCATGGCTCTTGGAACCGAAGAAGTTGACGTACCAGACGTTGAGCAGGCCCATCAGCGCGACGGCATTGTTCTCGAGCGGGGTATTGCAGAAGTACTCATCGATAGCATGGAAGCCCTCGAGGAACTGCTGGAAGCGCTCGGGGCCGAGCACGACGATCAGCGACAGGCCCACGGCGGAGTCGACGGAGTAGCGGCCGCCGACCCAGTTCCAGAAGCCGAAGGCGTTGGCGGGGTCAATACCGAAGGCCTCGACCTTCTCGAGTGCGGTGGAAACGGCGACGAAGTGCTTGGCCACGGCCGCGGCGTTCTGCTCATCGGAACCGTCGATGGCGCCCTGTGCCTTGAGCTGCTCGAGCATCCAGGTCTTGACCTCGCGAGCGTTGGTGAGGGTCTCGAGCGTGGTGAAGGTCTTGGAGACGATAATCACGAGCGTGGTCTCAGGATCGAGGCCCTTGAGCTTCTCTGCCTGATCGTTGGGGTCGATGTTGGAGATATAGCGGCAGTCGATACCGGCGTCGGCATAGGGACGCAGGGCCTCGTAGGCCATGACCGGGCCCAAATCGGAGCCGCCGATGCCGATAGACACCAGGTGCTCGATCTTCTTGCCGGTAACGCCCTTCCACTCACCGGAGCGCACGCGCTCGGCGAAGGCATACATGCGATCGAGGACCTCATGCACGTCGGCGACGACATCCTGGCCGTCAACGATGAGCTGGCCCTTCTCGCTTGCCGGGCGGCGCAGCGCGGTGTGCAGGACAGCGCGGTCCTCGGTGGTGTTGATGTGCTCGCCGGAGAACATGGCGTCGCGGCGCTCCTCGAGCTTCACCTCGCGGGCAAGATCGCACAGCAGCTTGACGGTCTCATCGGTCACCAGGTTCTTCGACAGATCGAAGTGCAGGTCACCGGCGTCAAAGCTCAGCTTGTTCACGCGCTCGGCGTCAGCAGCGAACCAGGCCTTGAGGTCGATACCTTCGGCCTCGAGCTTCTCCTGATGAGCCTCGAGTGCCTTCCAAGCGGCAGTCGACGTAGCATCGATAGGTGCGGCAACAGTTGCCATAGAGTCCTCCTCAGCATACGGGCGCACGCCTCCATGCGCCCGGACATTCAGATGCCACTATTCTAGCGCAGGTCAAGACTACAATCAGCGAGCGTTGCCAATCGGCCCCCAAACGGCAACCGATCAAAAAGGGACAGGCTTATTTTGGCAGGTCAAACGCTTTACCAACCAAAAATAACCCGTCCTTTTATGGCAAATATTAGGCCGCGGCGCAGACGCTACCGAGTAACTCACGCAGAGGAGACCCGATGCCCTTCAGAAGTTCGGGCGCGATAATGGCAAAAACGGGAACCTCACCGGTACCCACGACAGCAGGCACCTTGCCCTCCGAGACAATGCATCCATAAGGGACAAAACCGTCTTCGCCGGCATCGAGCGCCGCCATGCGACGCGCGAGCTCGCGCGCAAAGCCCGCCGTATCGGCATCGCCGATCGCCAGGACAAAGTCCACGCCTTCGTCGGTCGCCAGGGCCACGGCTTCGTCGATCAGTTCGTCTCCCCCATCGCCCTCAAACGAGCCGCAGCGGAAAAGCACACGCTCGAGTAGGGCTCGATCAAGCGAGCCAAGTGCCGCCGAGACAAGCTCATCGCGCGTATGTTTGTCACCGCCCAGCACGACCAGTGCCTTGGTGCCGCCGTAGTGAGCGACCAATCGTCCACACCAGCGAGCCACGTCTCCATCCGCAACAAGGCGCGTCGGCATACCAAACCCATAGTTGACCATCTTTCCCACAACCCTTCCGTGCGTATAGGCGGTATCAATCGTTAGGCTCATGCTACGAAGCGAGCTTTTCCGAGCTGTTTCGCGCTCTTTAGGGCTGCGTTAAAAACCCGATGCAGCTGCACGACTATACCTGCCAAAAAGGGACAGGTTTTGACGATGTCCGGATGAGCGGGTATTATCGAACAGGTATTCGATAAGAACATGTGTTTGATGAAAGGGCACGGATGGCGCACGAGCAGCACACCTATATCTGCATCGACCTCAAGACGTTTTATGCCAGCGTCGAGTGCGTCGATCGTGGGCTCGATCCGCTCACCACCAACCTGGTCGTTGCCGACGAATCGCGCGGGCGCACGACCATCTGCCTCGCCATCACACAGGCTATGAAGGACTTAGGGATTCACAACCGCTGCCGCCTATTTGAGATTCCCGATGGCATCGACTACATCACGGCCGTACCGCGCATGCAGCATTACATGGAGGTGTCGGCGAAAATCTACGGTATCTATCTGGAATACGTCAGCCCCCAGGACGTGCACGTCTACTCCATCGATGAGTGCTTTATCGACGTGACGCCCTATCTGGACCTCTATCACACAGATGCGGAAGGGTTCGCCTGCACGCTGCGCGACGAGGTCCTCGCGCGCACCGGCATCACGGCGACGGTCGGCATCGGCCCCAACCTATTCCAGGCCAAGGTGGCGCTCGATATCACCGCCAAGCACGTGCCCAGTCGCATCGGCAAACTCGACGACGAGACCTTTCGCAAGGAGATCTGGCCCCATCGCCCCATCACCGACATCTGGGGCATCGGCCCCGGCGTGGCAGCCCGACTCGAAAAGTATGGCGTCTACGACCTGATGGGCGTCGCCGCACTCGACGAGAACCTGCTCTACGACGAACTCGGCGTCAATGCCGAATATCTTATCGACCACGCCTTCGGGCGCGAGCCGACAACCATCGCCGATATCCAAGCCTATCGCCCGCAGGCAACTTCGACCACCACAGGACAGGTGCTCTCGAAGGGTTATGCCTACGAACAGGCCTATACCGTCTTGCGCGAGATGGTCGACAACGCCGTTTTAGATTTGGTCGATAAGCACGTGGTCTGCGACAGTATCTCGCTCTTTGTGGGCTACGCGAGCGAACGCGCCGACATACGCCGCCTCGACGCCAGCGGTACAGCGCAGTATGTGGACGGATGCGGGCACCTGCGCTCGAGCACATCGAGTATCGAACCCACCGCAACCGCCGGCCCCGAGCTCGCGCCCCGTGCGCCCAAGCCCGTCCAGCGCGATGACGAACGGCGTCGCCTGGTGCGCGAAGCGCAGGCAATCGATGGCATCTTTGTGGGAGAGCATGGCGGCAAACCGCGCGGTGGCTATGCCGCACTCTTTGCGCACTCTAACGCCTCGCGAAAGCTGCCCGAGCGTACCAATTCGTTTAAGAAGATCATGGGCTATTTCGATGAGCTCTGGGCGCAGACTGTCGATCCCAAACGACCGGTCAAGCGCATCAACCTGGGATTTGGCAACCTCATGCCCGAGGAATTTGCCACCATCGATCTGTTCAGCGATATCGAGGCCGATGAGCGCGAGCGCGACCTAGCGCGCGCCGTCCTGGCCGTGAAAGGCAAGTACGGCAAGAACGCGCTCGTCAAGGGATTAAGCTTTACCGCCGGCGCCACCGCGCGCGAACGCAACGATCAGGTAGGAGGACATCGTGCCTAAGTCCCAACAACAGCCTATGCGGCCACCGACGCCTTTTGAACGTCTAGCGGACCCCGAGGGAAGACGTCGATCCGCCGACCCCAAGCTCACCGCCAACGGCGCCGTCCGTGCCGGCCGTGCCGCGCAGTTTATGCCCTTTGCCGCCCTCACGGGATACTACGAGCTCGTGCGCAAACAAGAGATCACTGTTGAGCCCAAATGCGAACTCACGGAAGAAAAAGCCCTCGAGCTTTCGAAAAAGCTCGAGGGCCTCAAACGCGGCGACCTGGTGCGCCTCACCTATTACGATACGTACGGCTATCGTAGCCGCACGGGCATTCTCGACGAAGTGCTTCCCGCGTTCAAGCTGCTCAAGCTCCGAGACATCGCCATCGACTTCGACGACATCCAAGACATCGAACTGCGCGGACGAGCCTAGCCAAGGAAGCGCATCCAGAGCGACGCTTACAGCGTCATGACGTAGTAGCCCGCGTCTTTCACGGCCGTCTCGAGGACATCACGATCAACCGGCTGCTTAGAGCGCACGCGTGCCGTGTGGTCCGCATACGTCACCGTTGCCCACACGCCATCCAGTGCATTGAGGGCATTGGCTACGTTCTGAGCGCAGCCGTCACAGCTCATGCCGCCGATGAGCAGCTCATCGCTATAGGGATAGTGTGACGCATCGGTATCCACCACAACAACCTTTTTGGCCTTCTTGCCGCTCGCACCATCGCTGCAACAACTCTTCCCGTGTGTCGAAGCGGCAATGCGACGCAGTCCAAAAAACATGCCGACGGCAATGACGGCCAGCACGATGAGATTCGCAGGGTTGAGCAAGTCACTCATGCGTTCCCCTTTCAAGTAGCCCTAATTTCTAGATACCCCCATGGGGTGTCCCCATCTTAACCCAAAATCATGTCTGTTCGGTCAATTAGTTTCCCTCTTCAAACTTTTTTGTTGACCATGGCTTACTTTCGTGTATAAGTTTTCCTAGGCTAACAACTGAGGACCCGAAAGGAGCATCGTGACTCGAACCATTGACATCCCAACATACCAAACGGCTGTCGTGCGCAACTGCTCCCCTACGCTCGCAGGTATCAAGCCGGCTTCGCTCTTTACCTATCCCGGCGTTTACGCCAACCAAAACGGAAAACCCGGCGCCGTCCATATCGAAGAGCGACGCTCTCGCCTGCTCGCCGTCATAGCCCAATGCAACCGCGAGCTCCAGCCACTCGGGATCCATATGAGCGTTTTGGTCTGGCGCCCCTGCGGAGCGCTCATCTATGTGTACCGCCCTGCGGACCTCATGCGATACCTCTCCGACCCCCGCGCCACGACGGCGCTTGCCGCCGAAGGTTACGATGTCCACAACCTGCCCGCATCCCTGGTGCATCTCGCCGCGCGCATCACGCTGGCAAGCAGCAATGCCGCAGAAAGCGCCTATGACGGCAGCGTCTGCGCACTCCCGCGAAATAGGCACTGCGATACGGGGTGCATGTGCGAGTTCCCCCACGAAATTGGCTATTTTTTGGGCTATCCCTACGAAGATGTCCATCAGTTTATCGTCCAGCACGGCGAAAACTATAAGGTCTTTGGCGCATGGAAGGTATACACAAACGTTGAGCGGGCGCTCACGACCTTCGATTCCTATCGCGCATGCACGCAATACCTTACCTACATCTATCAACAGGGCTGCACCCTGGAACAACTTGTCCAGGCAACCCGATAGAGCATACAAAACGCGGCTGCACGCCGCACAACCGAAAGGAAAACATATGAGCAAGATCGCAGTAGTCTACTGGAGCGGTACAGGCAACACCGAGGCCATGGCAAACTTCGTTGCCGAGGGCGCAACCGGTGCCGGCGCCGAGGCAGAGGTCATCTCCTGCGCCGACTTCTCCGCAGACAAGGCCGCCAGCTATGACGCCATTGCCTTCGGCTGCCCCGCCATGGGTTCTGAGGAGCTTGAGTATGACGAGTTCCAGCCTATGTGGGACGAGGTCAAGGAGACCCTCGGCGACAAGAAGGTCGTCCTCTTTGGCTCCTATTCGTGGGCCGAGGGCGAGTGGATGGACAACTGGAAGGCCGACGCCGACGAGGCAGGCGTCAACGTCGTCGGCTCCGTCATTTGCTACGATGCGCCCGATGATGAGGGCGAGACCGCTTGCAAGGCCCTCGGAGCCGAGCTCGCGTAACGAACCCAGGACCTCCAAAAGAGTCTGCATCAAAGCGCATCCTTATCCCTACAAAAGAGCGGGGGCTGGA
>URAQ01000094.1 GCA_900545875.1 uncultured Collinsella sp. | reverse complement strand
AGGCTTGCCGCGGGTGACCGTGCCCGTCTTATCGAGCACTACAGTGCCCACGCTGCGCAGGTTCTCCAGCGCCTCGGCGCTCTTAAACAGAATACCCATCTCGGCGCCCTTGCCGGTGCCCACCATAATGGCGACGGGCGTGGCCAGGCCGAGCGCGCACGGACAGCTGATCACCAGCACGGCGACAGCGGAAGTGAGCGCCTCGTTCACGCTGCCGGTCAGTGCCATCCACACTGCAAAGGTCACGGCCGAGATCGCAAACACCACGGGCACGAACACGCCGGCGACTTTGTCGGCCATGCGGGCGATGGGCGCTTTGGTGGCGTTGGCATCCTCGACAAGCTGGATGATCTTGGCGAGCGACGTGTCGGCGCCCACGCGCGTGGCGCGGAAGGTGAACGACCCGGTGCGGTTGACCGTGGCGGCGTTGACGGTGTCGCCGGCGGTCTTTTCCACGGGGATGGACTCGCCGGTCAGCGCGCTTTCATCCACGGCCGAGGCGCCCTCGAGCACCACGCCGTCGACGGGGATGGACTCGCCGGGACGTACGCGCAGCACCTGACCGGGCAGGATGGCGTCGACGTCCACGGTGGGCTCGGTGCCGTCCTCGGCCACGACGGTCGCGGTCTTGGGCGCCAAGTCGATTAGGGCCTCGATGGCGCCACCGGTCTTGGACTTGCTGCGCGTCTCGAGGTATTTACCCACGGTGACGAGCGACAGAATCGTGCCGGCGCTCTCAAAATACAGGTTGTCCATGCCTGTCATCATGGCCTCGTGGATCTGTCCGGCGGCTAATTGGTCGGCCATGATGAACATGGCGTAGAGCGACCAGGCGATGGAGGCGGTGGCGCCCACGGCAATAAGGGCGTCCATGGTAGGCGCGCCGTGCGCGAGCGATTTAAACCCGTTGATAAAGTACGCGTCGTTGACGTAGACGATGGGGATGAGCAGGACGAGCTCGGTGAGCGCGAGCGTCATGCTGTGGGTGTGGTCGGTGAAGATGCCGGGCAGCGGCCAGCCGAGCATGTGCCCCATGCCTATGTAGAACAGCGGGACGAGGAAGATGATCGAGACGATGAGTCGGGTGCGCATGGCGGAGGCGGCTGCCTCCAGCTTTTTGGTGGGCGACTCCATATGGGCGGCGCCGGACCTGGCTTGCGTACTGCCGTTTGCGGCGGTACCGGTGCCCGCGTCGACGGGCGATGCCGAGTAGCCCGCGCGGTCGACGGCGGTGCAGATGTCGTCGGGGGTGACCTGAGTGGGGTCGTAGTCGACCAGCATGGATCCGGCTAGCAGGTTGACCGCGACGTTTTGGACGCCGTCGAGCTTGCTGACGGCGCGGTCAACGTGCGCTTGGCAGGCGGCGCACGTCATGCCGCCCACGTCGAACTTATCTTGAGCCATGGCTTCTCCTTTCTGTGGCGTAGTGTCAGAAATGTTAACCTGCCGATACTATACACCCATACCCCCTGGGGGTGTCCAGTGGAGATTGAAATATATGACATTTCGTTACAGAAAGGAGGCCAACTGCCGGGGCAGCGGACCGTCCGGCCAACATCTCAATCTGTGACAACTAGACCCGTTTTTGCTGAGTTGCTGTTACGGATCGAGACAAACCGTCCGGGGTCAACTCGAATGTCTCGATCTGTAACATCTAGAGAGGTTTTTGGACCCTTACTGTTACAGATTGAGATGTTGTCTCGTGGGGTTGAGATTTGTCTCGTTCTGTAACATCTGGGGACCGTTTTGCCGAGTTACTGTTACAGATCGAGAGAAACCGTCCGGGGTCAACTCAAACGTCTTGATCTGTAACACCTAGCAGCGAAGATGACCCCTTACTGTTACAGATCGAGACAAACTGGAGCAGGTGCCTTGGACCCTGCAATGTAAAACGCCGGGGCGCCCGCGTGATGGGCGCCCCGGCGCATGCTGGGCAGGGTTTGCGAAGCGGTGGGAGGGAGGAGAAGCCGTCCTCCTGAAATCCTTACTCCTGACGACGCTTCTTGTCGGTCAGGAAGACGCCAGCGGCTACGAGCACGACATCTCCGATGACAAACGTCTCACCGGTGAGCGCAGCATTGTCGCCTGTGGTGGGAAGTGCCGAGTTGGCGGCCGTCTTGGCGTTGCCGGTAGACGGCTTTCCAGCAGCCGGCTTAGCGGCAGCCTGCGTGATCTTGGCCTGCTCGGCCTTCGCTGCCTCTTGCTCCTGGCGGGCGATCTCGTCCTTCAGGGCTTGCTCGGCGGCTACGCGTTTTGCCTTCGCCTCGTTGTGGGCATTGAGCGCTGCGGTGTAGGCGGGCGTCGCAGCATCAAGGTCTGCCTGAGCGGCATCAAGTGCGGCCTTTGCGTTATGTTCTGCCTGCTTGGCGGCGACGCACTTGGCAAAGAGGGCATTGAGCGTATCATTCGCGTTTGCATCAGAGCCAGTAGCAATGCCGTTTTCGACGTTGATGGACTTTAGCTTTCCGAGGGTAGCGACAGCGGCATCCGATGCGGCCTGAGAATTCTCGATCGCCTGTTCGGCGTTCGCGATGGCATCATTTGCCGCACCAAGGGCGACTCCGGCCTCAGTCACTGCTGCGTCGGCGTCCTTCTTGGCCGCCTTGGCCGCGGTAAGATTGTTGGCCGCGTTGCTCAGGGCGTCGGCATGGGCCTTCTTTGAAGCAAAGTCGTTTTTCGCCGTGGTCAGATCGCTCGCAGCGTGCTCCGCGGTCGCCGCCTTGGCCTCGGCGTTGTCCTTCGCGGTGTCGAGGGCCTGCTTCTTGGCAGCCGCGTCGCGCTCCGCCTTTTCGAGAGCACTCTGGGCAGACGTCTGGGCTGCCGTGGCTTCATCAAGCGTTTGATGGGCCTTGTCAGCCTTTTCCTGAGCCGCAGCAACATCGGCAGAATACTTGGCAAGTTCCTTCTTTGCATCTTGCAGAGCCTGCTGCTTTACGAGAGTTTCTGCCTTGGCGTCATCAACCTTCTTCTGACTCTGAGCGGCTTGCTCTTGCGATGCCTTAAGCTCGGCGCGCTTCTGGTTGACGACCTGCTCTGCGGTCGCCACGTTACTTTGGGCGGCTTTGACCTGGTCTTCGGCTTCGGTAACTTTTCCGTTTGCCTTGGCGAGATTCTGCTCTGCTAGGGCAACAGCGGCGGCGGCACTTGCTACGCTGTCGTTCTTGGCGGCAAGGTTATTGTTTGCGGTGTCAACGCCTTCTCGCTTTTGAGCGACGAGGGTCTCAGCTGCCTTTACGGCATCGGCTTTCGATGCCGCCGTGCTGCGAGTTTGCTCGAGATTTGTTTTCGCGGCGGCAAGGTTATCGCTGGCTTTGGAGAGGCTCAGCTGATACTGATCAAAGAGATTCTCGAGTTCATCGATCGAGTATTCTTTCTCGTACGAACCGTAATTATTGTCGATCTCCAAGACGAACACATACGGCCAAAGGGTTCCGCGCGAGTTGATGCCGTATCCCATGGTTTTGGCGTTAGGTTGTACGATATTCAAATAATGGCCGACGGTGCCAAAACCCACGCCTTGGGCTCCGAATTCGGTACCGTGACTCCAGAAAGTCTTCCAAGCATCTTTGGGGGCAACGTTGCCAAGGCCGGCTTTCGCTGCAGCATCGTCAAATATTTTCTTTTCGCCATCAACCCATTGGTGCGCGATGTTTTCTTTCGTGCTGAAGTTCCAAGCGGCATTTTCAAATCCAGCATAGTCTGAGTGCCCCTTCGTTGCGTCGGAGTAATTGGAATCAGACTGAGCGATTGCCATTTGCTCTGCCGTTACCTTAAGCTCGCTAAGGCCGACGCTTTTGCGATATTCATTAATTTCGCGCAGCTTGCCAAACGAAAGCTTGGCGTTGTCGAGTGACGTGCCGTCTTTTTTATCGCCAATGGTCGTCGGGTTTTTATCGCTCTGCCTATAGATGATGTTTGCAGCGTCGTTGGCACCGATGAACTGGTAGAAGCCGATGACGCTCTGCGCCTCCGCTGTCGTTGCCTTATCGGCTGCCGCCTTGCACGTATCGTATGCTTTCTGTGCATCGACAACGGCTTGATCGGCGGCTGCCTGGTTTGCCTTGGCAGTTTCGAGCGCCTTGTCTGCCTGCTCCTTCTCGGCTTTTGCCTGGTCGACTTGTTTCTGAGCGGCCATTGCCTTCTCCAGTTCGGCAGCATTTGCCTGCTTTGCCGAGGTCAACTCCGATTGCGCCGCATCGGCTTTCGTCTGGGCTGCCGTTACATCATGTTCGGCTGCTGCAACTGTCTGCTTCTTGGCTTCGAGCTCGCTTTCGGCGCCGGTGAGGGCGTCCTGCTTGGATTCAACGTCGCTATTTGCCTGAGAAAGGCCTGCTTCGGCAGTCGCCTGCTGCTGTTTCGCCTGGTTGAGTGCGCTTTGGGCAGCATCGACCTTTGCCTGGGCGGCGTCATACTCCGGGCCCTCAGCGCCTGCCTTTGCGGCCGCCAAATCGGCTTGTGCGCTGTCATACGCTGTCTGTGCCGCGACTACCTTACCATCCGCGGCGTTCTTTTCCTGCTGAGCGGAAGCCAGCGTGCCTGCCGCTTCGTCGTAAGCGCTCTGCGCGGCGCTCTGAGCCTGCTGGGCATCGGCGAGCGCGGAATCGGCAGTGGCCTTCGCAGCCTTTGCTTGGTTCAGAGTGGCCTGCGCATCTGCGGCAGCCTGCTCGGCGACCTTGATTTCCTCCGGCGTTGCGTTGGCGGCTGCCTTCTGGGCTGCCTCGAGCTTGGCCTGCGCATCAGCTGCCGCTTGCTTTGCGGCATCAAGGACCTTCGACTTGTCCTCGGCGTCGGTCTTGGCTGTATCGAGCTTTCCCTGGGCATCCTTCAGCGTGGCACTGGCGCTGTCGGCCGCCTTGACGCTTTCATCGAGCTGGCGAGCATATTCGGCACGCGCGGCGGCCTCTGCCTGCGAATTATCGGAGACGGAGGCGTCATAGGTGCTTTGTGCGTTGTCGCGGGCCGCCTGCTTTTCGGTATAGGGAGCAGCCACCGTGTCGTAGTCGGATTTGGCGTCTGCCTCGGCAGCCTTTGCGGCGTCGATAGCAGCCTGCAAGTCGGCAATCTTCTGGGCGTCTGCCTTTACTGCGGAGCCTGCCGCCTCGCCGGCGTGGACAGCAAGCGGGGACATGATCGCGTCCTGTGCCGTGGTATCACTCACATCGTTGGCAAATGCCGAGAACGGCGCGAGCAGCGACGAGCCGGTCATAGCGATGGTGGTTGCCGCGGTGACGGCGAGTCGTGTTGCCTTGTGGCCCGAGAATGTGGGGCGAGGCTCGTCGCCGCTTGAGACTTCCAAGTGTTTAGGTGCGTACTTTGCCATTTCTTCTCCCAATCGTTGAAGGGGTACCTATGACAATTCGTACGTTACGACCGCCGAAAGGGTTTCTGTTGCGCAACATTGGCAAGGAAATATCGACACACTTGAGTCATATATTATGAGGCGAAGTTCTCGGCAAGCTAATGTCTCGATCCGTAACATCTAGCACCAAATATGACCTCTAACTGTTACAGATCGAGACAAACCGTCCGGGGTCAACTCAAACGTCTCGATCTGTAACATCTAGAGAGGTTTTTGACCCCTTACTGTTACAGATCGAGATGTTGTCTCGCGGGGTTGGGGTTTATCTCGTTCTGTAACAACTAGACCCGGTTTTACCTGCTAGATGTTACAGATCGAGACGATTGCCGGGGAGGGGTCCCGTCACGGCAAGACGCCCGCCGCCTAGATACAGAACCCGGGAACCACACAGGTTCGTTTTTTGGGATTGTCCGCAGGCGTTGCGTACATAAAGACGTCGCCGTCGTGGCCTACGCGGTTTATGTAGAGCGTGCCTTCGGTCTCCGACGTATCGGGGCTCACCGTGCGCTCCCACCAGCAGGTGTCCTTGCCTTTCCACTGGCGCACCATCGTCTCGTTCGTGGAATACGGGCTCACCTTGAGCTCGCGGAAGAGCTGGTACTCCTTGCCTTCGCCGTTGTAGATGTCTGCCAGGTAGTGATAGTCCTCGGCAAACGAATCGGGCGGCTGTACGCCGCAGAGCTCGACCATGGCGGGCAGCCAGAGCGTCGCGGGCAGCTCGCTCAGACACGAAGCGCTTCTGGCGACGCCCACGTTGTTCGAGGTCTTCTTGACGGCCTTAATAAGCGCGCGCAGCTCGTTGGGCAGCAGCTTAAGGCCGCCGCCATCGAGCCATGCCCGCAGCTCGCAATCTGCCCAGCCGGCGCTCGGCGGTTCAGCCGCAGCATCGCGCTCGGCAATGCCGGCATCGAACATAAACGTCAGCCCGGCCCTGCCCGTCCCGTCCAAAAGCTCGTCGTGGCGGATGCCCACAAGTTGCGCGCCGACCTTCAGCCCGTTGGTGAGCGTTACGCGCTTGGTGCACGGATAGGGGATATGTCCATCGGCGTCGAGCAGGTGATAGCGCTTGGCAATCTCGCGTGCCTCGCTACGGGTCTCGGCGGCCTTAATCTTGAGCGAAATCTCCTGCAGCTGATCCCAGGTGTAGTCGTCAAGTGAACCGCGGATGCCGTCCAGATAGTCGGGGATGCCAAAGCCATGGGTTGCCGCGCCAATGACGCCGAGTCCCGCAACGGCTGCAACGACGCCGCC
>URAQ01000093.1 GCA_900545875.1 uncultured Collinsella sp. | reverse complement strand
CGGGTTACACCACCTTTGACGGCCGCCGTTTCGATCGAGAGCATGCGACTGCCGAGGGCGATGTGTGGGAGCTGCCGTGCGGCGAGGCTGATTTCTTGGCGCAAGAGCGCTCGCACACTTATCTTGGCCAGGGCTTTCTCAAGCGCGCCTTTATGCTGCTCGCGGGCATTCTCGTCAATATCCTGACGGGTTTTTTGCTCCTTATGAGCATCTATTCCATTACGGGTGTCACCGTGCCGATGGATACCAACGTGATCGGTCAGGTTGACGAGGGGTCTATTGCCGCCAAGGCGGGTATCGAGGGCGGCGACGCGATCCTTTCGGTTGACGGAGTATCGTGCTCTACCTGGATGGACGTTTACGATGCCATCGGTAAGGCTGCCGGTAAGGACGATATCGCCATCGAGTACGAGCGTGACGGCAAGCAGCATTCGACCGCGGTTGCGCTCAAAGAGGACGAGCGCCTAGGTGTGTATGCCTCTACGCAGGTGGTCCGTTTAGACCCCATCACGTCGGCTCGACTTTCGTTCTCCTATGTCGTGCAGACAGCGGAGGGCGTGATGCGCCTGCTCCAGCCGCAGCATACGATGGAGATTCTCGATCAGTCTTCTTCGATCGTGGGCATTAGCGTTATGTCCTCACAGGCTGCTGCTGCCGGCCCTGCCACGTTCCTTTCGTTTGCCGCCCTCATTTCGTTCTCGCTTGGCTTTATGAACCTGCTGCCCATCCCACCACTCGATGGCGGCAAGCTGGTCATCGAGATCATTCAAAAGATTGCTGGCCGCGAGCTTCCGCTCAAGGTCCAGACGATTGTGAGCTATGTGGGTATCGCGCTCTTTGTGCTGCTGTTTGTCTATATGCTTCGTTCCGACATCCTTCGATTTATTCTGTAGGGGAGTGTTTGGATTGTCTTTATCCCATCCTTTGCCTCGCGATTTGACGCGCCCCGTGCATGTGGGCGGTGTGCAGATCGGTGGCGGTGCGCCGGTGGTGGTCCAATCCATGACCTGCACCGATACCGCTGATGCCAAGGCAACACTTGCGCAAGTGTGCGCGTTGGCGCAGGCTGGCTGCGATATCGTGCGTGTGAGCGTGCCCACTGAGGCCGCGCTTGAGGGTTTCCGCACCATCTGTGCCGAGTCTCCGGTGCCAATCGTTGCCGATATCCACTTTAACCACAAGCTGGCCATTGGCGCTGTGGAGGCCGGTGCCGCCAAGCTCCGCATCAATCCCGGCAACATTGGCGATTGGGCCAAGGTCGATGCGGTGATCGATGCTGCGGGTTCTGCGGGCTGTGCGATTCGCATTGGCGTGAACGCGGGCTCGCTTGAGCAGGATATCGCCGAGCGCGACGACCTCACGCAGCCCGAAAAGCTCGTGATGTCGAGCGAGCGCTTCGTCAAGCACTTTGAGGACCGCGGCTTTACGAACATTGTGCTTTCGGCCAAGGCCCACAGCGTGCAAACGACGCTCGATACCTATCGAGCCCTGTCGCGTGAGATTCCCCACGTTCCGCTTCACCTGGGCGTGACGGAGGCGGGGACCAAGCTCCAGGGCACCATCAAGAGCTCTGTAGGCTTGGGTATCTTGCTTTCCGAAGGCATTGGCGACACCATGCGTGTGTCGCTCACAGCCGATCCGGTTGAGGAGCCGCCGGTTGCCTGGGGTATTCTGCAGTCGCTGGGCCTGCGTCGCCGTGGCCCCGAGATTGTCTCGTGCCCCACGTGCGCCCGCTGCCAGGTTAACCTCATTCCCATCGCCGAGGAGGTCACCGAGCGGCTTAAGAACTACTCCGCGCCGCTTTCGATCGCCGTGATGGGGTGTGCCGTTAATGGCCCCGGCGAGGCTTCTGATGCCGACCTGGGCGTTGCTTGCGGACGTGGTCAGGCCTTGCTCTTTTCGCATGGCCAGATCATTGGTAAAGTAGCTGAGGACCAAATTGTCGACGCGCTTATGGCCGAGGTCGACAAGCTTATTGAGGAGAAATAAATGACCCGAGCAATGTATATGTCTAAGCTCTATGCGCCGACGCTTAAAGAGGATCCGGCGGACGCTGAGCTCGCCAGCCACCGCCTGCTGCTCCGTGCCGGCATGATCCGCAAGGAGGCCGCCGGTCTGTATTCCTACCTGCCGCTTGCTTGGCGCTCGATCCGCAAGATCGAGAACATCGTGCGCGACGAGATGGACGCCGCCGGCGCCCAGGAGCTCATGATGCCCATTATGGTCGACGCTGAGCTATGGCGCGAGTCCGGCCGCATCGACGCCTATGGCAAGGAACTCGTGCGCTTTGATGACCGCCACGGCCGCGAGTTCGTGCTGGGCCCCACGCACGAGGAGACCGTGACCGCCTTGGTTCGCAATGAGCTGCGTTCCTACAAGCAGCTGCCCGTCAACCTGTACCACATTCAGGACAAGTTCCGCGACGAGTTCCGTCCCCGCTTTGGCCTGATGCGCGGTCGCGAGTTCATCATGAAGGACGCCTACAGCTTCTCCGCCACGCAGGAGAGCCTGCAGGAGGAGTACGACAAGATGAAGCAGGCCTACGCTAACATCTGCGAGCGCTGCTATATCAAGGCCCTGCCCGTTGTTGCCGACTCCGGTGAGATCGGTGGCGATACCTCCGTCGAGTACATGGCTTTGGCCGACGCCGGCGAGGCTTCGCTCGTCTACTGCGACGATTGCGGCTTTGCTGCCGATGACGAGGCGGCAAGCACCAAGGTCGTCGTGACCGAGGGTCCTGGTGACGGTACGCTCACCAAGGTTGAGACTCCGGGCATGGGCACCATTGAGGCAGTTGCTAAGTTCTTTGGGTTCCCCGAGAACGGCACGCGCAAGTCGCTGGCACTCATCGACGCCGAGGGCAAGCCGGTCGTGGCCATTGTTCCGGGCGATCACGAGCTCAACGATTGCAAGGCCGAGCACGTCTTTGGCAAGGGCTATCGCATGATGACCGACGAGGAGCTTCAGGCGAACGGTCTGCACAAGGGCTTTATCGGACCGGTTAACCTGCCCGATGGCATTCGTCTGGTCTGCGACGAGAGCCTGCGCGAGTCCAAACAGTGGGCCTGCGGTGCCAACGAGGTCGATTATCACTTTACCGGTGCCTGCCCCGAGCGCGACTTTACCGTCGATGAGTGGGCCGATCTGGTCACCGTTGTCGCCGGCGACCCCTGCCCGCACTGCGGCAAGCCGCTCTCCGCTGCCCGCGGCATCGAGGTTTCTCAGGTCTTCCAGCTGGGCACCAAGTACTCCGAGGCCATGGGTGCCACCTTTATGGATGAGGACGGCAAGGAGAAGCCGCTCATCATGGGTTGCTGCGGCGTGGGCGTGTCCCGCTCGCTTGCTGCCGTCGTGGAGCAGCACAACGACGAGCACGGTATCGTCTGGCCGGTCTCCGTTGCCCCGTACGAGGTCGCGGTGATTCCGCTTGATCCCAAGAAGGAAGAGTGCACTACCGTCTGCGAGCAGATTGTTGATGGCCTGTGTGCCGAGGGTATCGAGGTCGTCGTCGACGATCGCGATGAGCGTCCGGGCTTTAAGTTTGCCGATAACGACCTCATGGGCTTCCCGTATCAGGTGGTTCTGGGCAAGCGCGGCCTTAAGAATGGCACCGTTGAGCTCAAGGACCGTGCTACGGGCGAGCGCGAGGACGTGGCGATCGACGAGGTCGTTGCCAAGGTTGCCGAGCTTGTTAAGGCAGCCCGCCGTTAATCGACGATTTCGCTTGTAGTTCGATATGTGGGACGGCCCCGCATTTCTCCAATCGGGGAGATGCGGGGCCGTCCTATTATCTTGTAGCATCCTCGATATCTAAAAGGAAAACCCCACAGCCCATGCTGAGCTGCGGGGTTTTCCATTATGCCTCCGATGCGAAATAAATCGCTCAGATATTACTGATAATCGACGACGTCGATCCAGTTCTTCAGGAACTCATCGTTCACGTTGCGCTTACGAGCGAGCTCGGAAGCGGCGACGATGCTCGTCCACTGACGCACGACCTGCATGGGCATGTCGGCACGGTCGCAGTAGAGCTCCAGGTAGGCCTCGGCCTGGTCCTTGCTGTTGAGGGCAAAGAGCAGGTAGGTGGTGGCAACGTCGGCAGCAGGGGAGCCCTGGGTGGCGTGTGCCCAGTCGCACACATAGAGCTGGCCGTCGTCGCCGACGATGACGTTGGAGGGGTTGAAGTCGCCGTGGCAGACCTTGAACTCCTTGGTCATGCCGTCCAGACGCTCCTGAAGGTTGTAGCGCGTGGTGGCATTGAGCTGATCAAGGCTGTCGATCATGCGGGCGAACTTGTCGCGCTGACGGTTGAGCAGCGGGGAGGTGTAGCCGTGGATCTCGATCTGGAGGTCGACGAACATCTCGAGGTACTCACCAAAGCGCTGGGGCTCGGCAGTCATCTTCTCGGCAAGGGTGGTGCCCGGAACCTTCTCGGTCACGAGCGCCCAGCCGTTGGCGTTCTCGAGCTGGGAAACCTCGAGAGCCTTGGGGCTGCGGATGCCGCACTCATTGATGCGGGCAAGATTCAAAGCCTCGTTGAACACGTCGGAGACAGGCTTGGTCTCGTTAAAGACCTTGACGATCTTGTCGCCCAGGTCGTAAACGACCTTGTTGCCACGGCGGACGAGCTCGGTCTTGGAATCGGGTAGCAGCATGGTTGCATCCTTTCAACGATGCGATAGAAGCGACGGCGGGGGTGTGTGAAACACCCGTGCACCCCCGCCGCAAAAAACCGTGCTAAAAACTAGCAGACGGCGTAGTCCTGGGGCTCGCGGCCGTAGTAGGCGTCCAGGTAGAGCTCCTTGATCTCGCTCATGAGCGGGTAGCGCGGGTTAGCGCCGGTGCACTGGTCGTTGAATGCCTGCTCGGTCATCTCGTCGAGGGTGTCGAGGAAGTACTGCTCGTCAACACCGTAGTCGGCGATGGTCTTCTTGACACCGATGAAGTCCTTGAGCTCCTCGAGCTTCGTGATGAAGTTCTCGAAGACCTCCTTGTCGTCCTTGCCCTCGATGCCGCAGTACTTGGCCATCTCGGCGTAGTTGTGCAGCGCGTTGGGGTAAGGATACTGGGAGAAAGTACCCATCTTGACGGGAGCCTCGGCGGCGTTGTAGCGCATGACGCGGGTCAGGATGACGGCGTTGGCGATGCCGTGAGGCAGGTGGTGGAAGGCGCCGAGCTTGTGGGCCATGGAGTGGTTGAGGCCCAGGAAGGCGTTGGCGAAGGCCATACCGGCCATGCAGGAGGCGTTGTGCATCTCCTCGCGGGCGTGCGGGTCCTTGGCGCCGTTCGTGAAGCTGGAGGGCAGGTTCTCAAAGACGAGCTTGGCAGCGCGCTCGGAGAGGCCCTTGGTGTAGTCGGAAGCCATGATGGAGACGTAGGACTCGATGGCGTGGGTCATGACGTCGATGCCGGAGGCAGCGGTCAGGCCGCGCGGGGCGGTCATGCAGTTGTCGGCGTCGACGATAGCCATGTTGGGGAGCAGCGCGTAGTCGGCGAGCGGCCACTTGATGCCGGTCTCCTTGTCGGTGATGATGGCGAACGGCGTGCACTCGGAGCCGGTACCCGAGGAGGTCGGGACGGCGACGAAGTAGGCCTTCTTGCCCATCTCGGGGAAGGTGAAGATACGCTTGCGGATGTCCATGAAGTCCATGGCCATGTCCTCAAACTTGCACTCGGGGTGCTCGTACATCATCCACATGATCTTGCCGGCGTCCATAGCGGAGCCACCGCCGACGGCGATGATGACGTCCGGCTCAAAGAGAGCCATCTGCTTGGCGCCGCGACGTGCGCACTGCAGCGACGGATCGGGCTCGACGTCGTAGAAGCAGTCGTGGGCGATGCCCATCTCGTCGAGCTTGGCCTCGATGGCGCGGGTGTTGCCGTTCTTGAAGAGGAACTGGTCGGTGACGATGAAGGCGCGCTTCTTGCCCATGACGGTGCCAAGCTCGTCGAGTGCGACGGGCGTGGAACCCTTCTTGAAGTAGACCTTCTCGGGAGCGCGGAACCACAGCATGTTCTCACGGCGCTCGGCCACAGTCTTAACGTTGATCAAGTGCTTCACCCCAACGTTCTCGGAGACGGAGTTGCCGCCCCAGGAGCCGCAGCCCAGGGTCAGAGACGGCTTCATGCCAAAGTTGTACAGGTCACCGATGCCACCGTGCGAGGACGGGGTGTTGATGACGATGCGGCAGGCCTTCATGACGTGCTCGAACAGGCTGATCTTCTCGGCCTGGGCGGGGTGCACGTACAGAGAGGCGGTGTGGCCCGGGCCACCGGCGAGCACCAGGTGCTCGGCCTTGTCGACGGCCTCCTGGAAGTCCTTGGCGTGGTACATGGCCAGGACCGGGGAGAGCTTCTCGTGGGAGAACTCCTCCTTGGCGGGGTCGGTGGAGGTGACCTCGGCGATCAGGATCTTAGTCTTGGCGGGAACCTCGATGCCGGCGAGCTCGGCGATCTTGGCGGCGGGCATGCCGGGGATGCGGTGGTCGAGCGCGCCGTTCTTGAACATGGCGGCACGCAGGGCCTCCATCTCGGCACCCTGCTTGACGAAGTAGCAGCCGCGCTTCTGGAACTCGGCCTTGACCTGGTCGTAGATGGTGTCGATGACGGTCACGGACTGCTCGGAAGCGCAGATCATGCCGTTGTCGAAGGTCTTGGAG
>URAQ01000092.1 GCA_900545875.1 uncultured Collinsella sp. | reverse complement strand
TCGAGTTGCCGGTGCTCGACAAATGTACGCGCCCCATGCCCAAGCACTACCGCGACGAGCCGCAGATCTGCGCCACCGTCACCTCGCTCGAGGCCGCCGAGGCAGCCCGCGCGGAGGGTGCAACGCGCATCTATATGACCACCGACGCGCTCGAGGCTGTCGGACTCTCCCCTGCCGATGCATTTGAGCAGGGTATCGTGCCCGTACTCGACGAGGTCTGCCGCGCCGTCGACCACGAGCGCGTCGATCCTTGGATCAATGCCGGAGCCACCGTCGCCGTCGGCAATATCTCCGAGCTCGCCGTAGCCGCTCATGCCGGCGCCACGGCCGAGATTCGCTCTTGCCTGCCGGTGCATAACACGCCCTGCATGGAGGCACTTGCCGAGCGCGGAGCCGGTGCGTTTTGGCTCTCGCCCGAGATCACGCTCGACGAGATCATCTCGCTCGGCGCCGCCGCGCCCGCAGCCCTGGGCATCACCGTCTTTGGCCGCCCGCGCGTTATAACGAGCGAGCACTGCATCCTGCAGGTGGCCAATGGCTGCATCCACGATTGCGCCAACTGCCGCCTGCGCGCCCGCAAGCTGTCGCTCAAGAATATCGACGGCAAGGTCATGCCCGTACGCACCGACATCCATGGCCGCTCTCGCTTGTACGACGCCTACCCCATCGACCTTACGCCGCAGGTACCACAGCTGCTCGATGCCGGCGTGCGTCGTCTCATGGTGGACGGAACGCTGCTCGAGACGGATGAGGTGGGCCGCGCCGTCGCACGCGTCCGTCGCGCCGTCGAGACCGCGCAAACCGGCCGCAAGCCCGCTACCCGCCTGCGCGGCGCCACCTCGGGCTGCATGTTTGTGGGAATTAGCTAACCGAAAGGCTTACACGTGAACGAAGAACCTCAAGTCCTCTACTGCGACGCCTGGCTCATGGCCATCGATAAGCCCGCCGGCATGATCGTCCACGGCGACGGCACCGGCGAGCGCACGCTCACCGACTACGCCAGCGATCTGTTGCTGGCGATGGGCGACGGCTTTGCCGCGACTGACATGCAGCCGCTCAACCGCCTGGACCGCAACACCACCGGCGTGGTGTTGTTTTCGCTCGACAAGCAGACGCAGCCCGCCTTTGACCAGATGGTCATCGACCACGCTTTCGAAAAGCACTACCTGGCGCTCGCCGAGGGCAAGATCGACTGGAACGAGAAGCTCATCGACAAGCCTATCGCTCGCGATCGCCACGATAGCCGCAAGATGCGTGTCGGCGCCAGCGGAAAGCCCTCTCAGACGCGCGTCAAGGTACTCAAGCGCCTTAAGAGCCGCCGAGGCCTGCCCGCGCGTTCGTATATCGATGTTGAGCTGCTCACCGGCCGCAAGCATCAGATTCGCGTGCACCTGGCCAGCGAGCGTCACCCCCTGGTTGGCGACGACCTGTACGGAACGCCGCGCCCCTGCGGCCTGATGCTCCACGCCCACAGCGTGTCCTTCACGCATCCCGTAACCGGCGAGCATATCTATATCGAAGCCCCCTGCCCCTGGGAGCCCTAAAACCTGCCAAAAAGGGCAGGCACCTTTGTGGTGGTTTTGGCATTGTCCCATCGCTAGACCGTGATGACGTTGTCCATCGACTGGTACTTGGCGGGTACCTCGCCCGCAGTGATGATCGTTGCATCACGAAAGTCCGCGAACTTGACGGGCGCCACCATGCCAAATTTGCTGGCGTCCGAGATTACGAAGCGCTTGGCGGTATGGCGCATCGAGATGCGCTTGACCTGCGCTTCCTCGATATCCGGTGTGGTGAGACCTTGCTCGGCCGCGATGCCGTTGGATCCCCAAAAGCCGCAGTTGAAGTTATAGCGGTCCAGGGTTGCCAAGGCGTCGGGACCGACGAGCGCCTCGGTCTCGGGCTTGAGCTCGCCGCCCAGCACCACGGTGCGCATGCCGCGCAGAGCGAGATGCTGAGCATGGAGCACGGAGTCGGTCACATAGGTGACGCCCTCAAGGCGCGGAAGATGCTCGATGAGCCTAAGCGTCGTCGAACCTGAATCGATGTACACAAAGCTCTCGGGCTCCACAAGCGCCGCCGCACGGGCGCAGATGCGCTCCTTGTCATCGTTATGGAGATCACTGCGCTCGTTGATCGTCAGGTCGCGCGTCACGTGCGCACGCTCCAGACTCGTCGCGCCTCCGTGCACCTTGGCGATACGGTGTGCACGGTCGAGCGCCTGCAGGTCGCGCCGAATGGTAGACGCCGTCACGCCCAGGGCTTCAGCAAGCTCCGGCACGGTAACCGAGCCGGCCTGCTGCACCATCGTCACGATCGCGTTGAGCCTATCTTCCGCAAGCATCGCTTACTCCTCCTCGGGGTACACGACTCCCCAGTCGGCGCGGAGCTTGGTCATCAGCTCCATAACATCAGAAGCATAGCCCAGAAGCTCGCGCTTCGAATCATCGCCGGCAACGGCCTTCTCCAGGTCGGCCATCTCGTAGCACAGAGCGTATGCCTCGGTGCCAGCGTGGACCTCCTCACGGTGACCGTCCGCAGTCCACACGATGGTCGCATGGTCGGCACGCGGATACTCGTTGACCTCGATATAGCACTTATCGAAGCTGATGACCGAGCGCTTGGGCTGCTTGGAGTGGAGCGTAAGGCTCACAACGCCCAGCTGCTGCTCAGCATTACGGCAGACAATGCCACCCGCGACGTCAACGCCAGTCTCGCAGGTATTGCCCAGAGACACGACCTCGGCTGGCTGGCTGGCCATAAACAGGCGCATGACGGACAGGGCGTATACGCCAATATCGAGCATGGCACCGCCAGCGAGGTTGCGATTATAGAAACGGTTGGTCAGGTCGCCGTACTCCTTGTAGCTACCAAAGTTGAGCTGAGCGAGGTTCATGCGGCCAAACTCGCCGGCATCCATGCGGCGGCGCAGCTCTTGATACAAGGGCATGTGGAGCACCGTGGTAGCGTCCATAAGGACCACGTTGTGTTCGGCGGCAATGGCGCGGGCCTCATCGAGCTCGGCGGAGTTGAGCGTGATGGCCTTCTCGCAGAGAACGTGCTTGCCGGCCGCCAGGGCGGCGCGCAGATAGGTGATATGGGTGTTGTGCGGGGTGGTGATGTAGACGGCGTCGATGTCAGGATCGGCGTAGAGATCCTCAACCGTGTCATAGACCTTCTCGACGCCGTACTGGTCGGCAAAAGTCTGAGCCTTGGTGAGCGTGCGGTTGGCAACGCCCGTAAGCTTGCGGCCGGCCAGGGCAAGGGACTGAGCCATCTGGTTGGCAATAACGCCGCAACCGATCACAGCCCAACGGAGCTCGGGAGCCGTAAAGATGTCGTTAGGGAACGGCTTGTCCTGGACCGAAGCAAATGCTGCTTTGGCGGCTGCCGCGGCGTCGAGTGGAGCCTGCTTGGAATCTGCCATTATGTGTCTCCTGTGTCATAGAACGTCTTGCATTTCTGACAGCTCTATATTCGCACAAACACGCGCGTCTGCGCGCGTTTTTGCGTATCTCACCGTTAAACGGTCATTATTGCCCCGTAAACGGTGCATATATACGCATAGGTGCGTAATTAAACGCAATCTAACGCGCATAAACGCGCACACAAGCAATTTATACAGCACGACCCGCTCATTTATGCTTACCCAGTTAGGGTACTCATTTAAGTCTGTCCCCAATGAGTATCCCCAATGAGTAGGGATAGAAAAAGGCCCGGGTGCCGTGGCATCCGGGCCTTTGCTAGCAACTTGATGTTGCGGGCAGCTTAGAACTTGTGGCCGCACTTCTTGCAGACGCGCAGCTTGTTCTTGCCGTCCTTCTCGTGACCGACGCGGGTAACCTTACCGCACTCGGGGCAAACGAGATTGACGTTGGAGGCGTCGATGGGAGCCTCCTGCGAAACGATGCCGCCCTGCTGGTTGGCAGCGTTGGGCTTGACGGCCTTCTTGACGACCGAAACGCCCTCGACAACGACCTTGTTCTCGGCGGGGAGAGCGCGCAGGATAACGCCCTGCTTGCCGCGATCCTTACCAGAGAGAACCTGGACCTTATCGCCCTTCTTGATATACATATATCTCCCCTAACTACAGGGTCTCGGGAGCGAGCGAGACGATCTTCATGTACTTCTTGTCACGAAGCTCGCGAGCGACGGGCCCGAAGATACGGGTGCCGACGGGCGAACCATCGTTGTTGATGACAACGCAGGCGTTCTCATCAAAGCGAATGTAGGAGCCATCCTTGCGGCGGATCTCCTTAACGGTGCGAACGACGACGCAACGGACAACGTCCTTCTTCTTGACGTTGGCGCCAGGGATAGCCTCCTGGACAGCACCGATGAACACATCGCCGATGCCTGCATAACGACGCTTGGAACCGCCAAGCACCTTGATGCAGCGAATCTTGCGAGCGCCGGAGTTGTCGGCGACGTTCAGCATGGTTTGCATCTGAATCATGGTAGATGTTCCTCCGAACTAAGAACCGAAGAGAGGTGCGCAGCCTTTAGGCGGCCTGTGGTATGCAAACCAGGCATACGCACATCTTCGGAAACGTACAAGTCGTAAGAGCGACTGCTTATTTAGCGCGCTCGACGACCTCGATGAGGCGCCAACGCTTCATCTTGGACATAGGACGGGTCTCCATAACGCGGACGGTATCGCCCACGCCAGCCGTGCACTCCTCGTCGTGAGCGTGCAGCTTCTTGGAGCTGGTCATCATCTTGCCGTACTTGGGGTGACGCTTGCGCTCGGTGATGGTGACGACAATGGTCTTGGCACCGGAGACGGAGGTAACGACACCCGTACGGACCTTACGCGAGTTACGCGAATCAGTCATGTTCTCTCCTTAGGTCCTACTCGGCGACAGCGGACTTCTCCGCTGCGATCTCGCGGGCGCGCTGCTCCGTGAGGACGCGAGCGATGTCCTTCTTCACGGTGGTCACGCGAGCGGTGTTGTCCAGCTGGCTGGTGGCCATCTGGAAACGAAGGTTGAAGAGCTCGGCGCGGCAATCCTTCAGCTTCTCAGCCAGGGCCTCGTCGGAAAGCTCACGAATCTCTGCGGGCTTCATTACTTGTCCTCCCCGTTCTTAGCGCGGGTAATGATCTTGGTCTTGATCGGCAGCTTGTGCTGGGCAAGACGCAGGGCCTCGCGTGCGATCTCCTCGGACACGCCGGCGATCTCGAACATAACGCGACCCGGCTTGACGACGGCCACCCACTCCTCGGGGTTACCCTTACCAGAACCCATGCGAGTCTCGGCAGGCTTCTTGGTGATGGGCTTATCGGGGAAGATCGTGATGTAGACACGACCGCCACGCTTCATGTAGCGGGTCATGGCAATACGAGCGGCCTCGATCTGACGGTTGGTGATCCAATGGGCCTCGAGAGCCTGGATACCAAACTCGCCGAAATGCAGCTCGGTATTACCCTTGGCCTGGCCCTTCATGGAGCCACGCTGCACCTTGCGGTGAAGAATACGCTTAGGAGCGAGCATTACTGATTCCTCCTATCGTTGTTGCGACGACGCGGACGGGAGGTACCCTCGAGAGCCATGTTCGGAACAGGCTGGCCCGGGAGCTTCTCGCCCAGGTAGATCCAGACCTTCACGCCGCAAGCGCCCATGGTGGTGCTGGCGACAGCCGTGCCGTAGTCGATCTTGGCACGGAGGGTGTGCAGAGGCACGCGACCCTCACGGTACCACTCACGACGGCCCATCTCGGCACCGCCGAGACGACCAGAGCACTGGATACGGATGCCCTTAGCGCCGGCCTTGCGGGCAGACTGGACAGCCTTGCGCATAGCGCGACGGAAGGCAACGCGGCCCTCGAGCTGCTCGGCGATAGACTGAGCAACGAGGTTGGCGTCGAGCTCGGGGCGCTTGATCTCGACAACGTCGACGGAGAGCTGGCCCTTGGAGACGCCAGCGACCTTCTCGAGCTCGGTGCGGAGGGTATCGATCTCGGCACCCTTCTTACCGATGACAACGCCGGGGCGAGCGGTGAGGATGATGACCTTCACCTTGTCGCCAGCGCGCTCGATCTCGACGCGGGAGACAGCTGCGCGGGAAAGACGCTTCTCGAGGTACTTGCGGATCTCGAGATCGTTACCGAGGGTCTTAGCGTAATCCTTCTCTGCGAACCAGCGGGAGCGCCAGTTCTCGGTAATGCCAAGACGGAAGCCGGTGGGGTAGACTTTCTGACCCATACAGCTTTACGCCTCCTTTCGAGGAGCAACGACGACGGTGATGTGGGAAGTACGCTTCAGAATGCGAGAAGCGGAACCCTTGGCGCGGGGACGGATGCGCTTAAGCGTCGGACCCTCGTCAACATAGGCAGCGGCGACAACCAGGTTGTCGGCACGCAGACCGTTGTTATTCTCGGCGTTCGCAACGGCGGAACGGAGAACCTTCTCGACATCCACGGCGACGGCGCGGTCGCAGAAGTGGAGGATGTCGAAGGCCTGAGCGACAGGCTTGCGGCGGATCAGATCGACCACCAGGCGGGCCTTGCTGGGGGAAACACGCACGTACTTAGCGACGGCGCGAACCTCGGTGGCCTCAGTTTCAATAGACTTAGTTGCCATTTACGGTTAACCCCCTATTTGGCCTTGTGGCCACGGAACGTACGAGTCGGCGCGAACTCGCCGAGCTTGTGACCAACCATGGACTCGGTAACATACACGGGCACATGCTTGCGGCCGTCGTGGACGGCGATGGTGTGACCAACCATCTCGGGGAAGATGGTGGACGCGCGGGAC
>URAQ01000091.1 GCA_900545875.1 uncultured Collinsella sp. | reverse complement strand
CCTGCGAGGAGGAGCGCCCCGAGCAAGCTCGACCCGTACAAGCCTGTCATCCGCCAATCGCTCGAGGACGACGCACGGAACTGGCGCAAGCAGCCCTTCAATAAGTTGCGGTGAAATAGCGTCTGTTTTTGCTGCTAAATAGCATATCCAGTCCCTAATTCACCGCAACTTGTTGGTGGTGGCTTACTGGTAGCGTAGGCATTCCACCGGGTCGAGCTTTGCCGCGCGGCGAGCGGGATAGAAGCCAAAGATTACGCCGATGCCGACGGAGACGGCGAAGGCCAGCAGTACCGTGGCGATTGAAAAGCTCGGTGTGATTTGCCCGCTGGCACCGAGCTCGCCGAGAACCCCTGATCCTGCGGCAAACATCGCAAGAGCCCAGGCCAGCAGATAGCCAATCAGGACACCTAGCAGTCCGCCGGTGACGCACAGCGCCGAGGATTCGGCCAAAAACTGCGCAGTGATATCGCGACGACTTGCGCCCAGAGCGCGGCGGATGCCGATCTCGCGGATGCGCTCCGTTACGTTGGTAAGCATCATATTCATAATGCCGATACCGCCGACAAGCAGCGAGATGCTGGCGACAGCGCCCATGATGAGCGAGAACGCGCCCATAAAGGAGTTGAGTGCATCGATGGCGCTTTTCATGGAGGTCGCCGATACACTGTCGTACTCATCATCCTCCGCGATGCCCTTCATCGCGCGCACCTTGGACTCGATGGTCTTACAAAGCTCGTCCATGTCTGTGCCCTCGGCGGCAAGAGCCGTCACGCTGGGGAATGAAGGATTTTCGTCGCCAAACAGGCCTGAGATGGTTTCGCGCGGCATATACAGCGTGAGCGAGCCCATGGAGTCGTTGCCGCCATCAATCACACCTACAATCTGCACCTCGCCGTTGGACACCTTGATGGTTTTCCCCAGCGCATCCTGTTCGTTGCCGTAAAGCTGATCGGCGCCGCCGCGGCTGATGAGCGCCACGCGCGAGCCTGATTGGGACTCGGCCTGGGAATAGGTGCGCCCCGCAACGAGCTTGCTGGCCCCCACGGCGTCGAGCATGTCGCTATCGACACCCTGTGCCATGACGGTATAGCTTTTATCGCCGGTCTTGTACTCGGTGTACGCGCTGTCGACAATGCCAATCTGCTCTATCTGCGGCACCAGTTTTTGAAGCTTCTCGATGTCCGACTCGGTGAGTTCTTGCGACGAATAGATTTGCACCATGCGTGCCGCATTGAGGCCCAGACTGTTGACCAGGCTGTTTTGGATGCCGCCGATGAGCGACGTCATGGCGATAACCGAGGCGATGCCGATGACAATGCCCAGGATGGTGAGCAGGCTGCGCCCCTTGTTGGCTTCGAGCGAGTGAAGGGCTTCCTGGATGAGATCGCGGGCGCTCATGCCACCACTCCTTTCGGCGGGTTGGCGGAGGCGGAAATCATGGGCAGGTTATCTACAGCGCTGCGTAGGGTCCGCGGTGCATGTGGAATATACGCGCCGTCGTGAATGCGACCGTCGCGGATGGTCACGGCACGGTCGGCCTCAGCGGCGATGCCGGGGTCGTGTGTGATAAGCACGATGGTTTTGCCGCGCTCCTGAAGTCTATGGAAGGTCTCCATCACAAGCGCTCCGGTGGCGGAGTCAAGGTTTCCCGTCGGCTCGTCGGCCAGAATGATGGGCGGGTCATTGACGAGGGCGCGTGCGATGGCGACACGCTGCATCTGGCCGCCCGAGAGCTCGGATATGCGGTGGTCCCAGTGGTCAACGGGCAGCGTGACAGCCTGCAGCGCGTGCACGGCGCGCAGTTCGCGCTGGCTACGGGGCACATTGGTGTAGGCCAGCGGCAGCATGACGTTTTCGATAACCGACAGGCGCGGCAGCAGGTTGAAGCTCTGAAAGACAAAGCCAATGCTCAGGGCGCGAACTTCGGTGAGCTCGTCATCATCGAGCTCGGCCACGTTGACCCCTTGCAGGTAATAGTCGCCCGCCGTCGGCTTATCCAGGCAGCCCAGGATGTTCATGAGCGTTGATTTGCCCGAACCCGAGGGGCCAGTGATAGCGACGAATTCGCCGGGATTTACCGCCAGGCTCACGTTGTGCAGGATGTGGGCGCAACCTGCCTCGCTCTCAAAGATGCGGTGCACGTTGCGGATGTCGATAAAGGGACGCATTACATGTCCTCATATGCAGACATACTGCCCGAATCCGCGCCGTAGCCGCCGTCAGCCGTTGCGTCCGCTCCGGTGTCCATGACGAGGGCGTCACCATCGCACAGCTTGGTAACCGGCACGTTGGGGTTGATCTCGTTGCCCTGGTCGTCGCGCTTGACCTGTGTCTTGCCGACTACGGCTTCGTTGTCGTTTTGCGTCACGACGGTCACCTTGACGCGGCGGGTTTGCTTGCCCTCGTCATCGGTTGCCACGTTGACGTAATAGTGTTCGCCGTCTTCGGTCATGAGCGCCATCGTCGGCACCATCACCACGTCGTCGAGCTGCTCGGTCACCACCGAGACCTCGGCCGTCATGCCCGGCTTCAGGCGCGCGTCGGGCGCCTCGATGAGGATGTCGACGTTAAAGGTCACGCTGCCGCCGCCGTTGGCGGCGTCGGAGTTTGCCACCGACGCGATAGCCGTGACGGTTCCCTGGCTCACGATATCGGGAAACGCGGGATACGTGACGTTGGCGCTCTGCCCAACGGCGATCTTGGCGATGTCCTTTTCGCCCACCTGCACGGTCACCTTCATCTTGGATAGGTCGGCGATCTGCATGCACTGCTTGCCGCCGCTCGTATCGCTTTCGCCCATGATCATGCCGCCTGTTACCGTGGCGCCCACCTTGGCGTTAAGCTCCACGATGCTACCCGAGCTCGGGGCCGTGACCGTGCGACTGGCGGCCTTGGCGTTCGCCTGGTCTAGGTTTGCCTGGGCCGAAGCGAGGCTGCGCTGCGCGGCCGATACGGCGTTCGTGTCCGCTGATGCGTCAGAGACGCCAGCCGCTGCGGAAGCTCCATCGACGTCCGTCGTTGGGGTGGCCTGCGCGACAGCGGCGGCTTTCTGCGCGTTGGCGAGGTCTTCCTGGGCGGCTGCAACTGCACGCTGCGCCTCGGCAACGTTGCGATCGAGCTCGTCGTTTTTAATGGTCATAAGCACGTCGCCCTCGCTGACGGATTGGCCTGCCTGCACGTTGATCGAATCGACCGTGCCGTCGACAGAAGGGGAGACCACTGAGGACGAAATGGGTTTGAGCTGGCCTTTCGCCTCGACCGTTGTGGTAAACGTGCCCTCGGTCACCATGTCGGTCACAGGCCCGCTAGCTCCCTGTGGCTGCGCATTGAGAACCAGGGTAGCGACAATGGCAATGAGCGCGATGGCACCTACGACGCCGGCGGCAATACCGCGTCGAATCAGCTTTTTGCGTCGACGTTCGGCGCGTTTTGCCTTGAGCTTGGCATATGCCTCTTCATCGGAAATCTCGACCGTATCGTTCGTGCGTCCGCTCTGCTTGTCGGTGTGCGCGTTTGTAATCAGAGGAATCGTTTCGGTGGCATCTTCGGGCGTGCGCTCGGTATCATCCGCGCCCGGGGTGATGGTGGGGACATTCGGCATAGCGTCTCCTTTATAGAAAGAACCTCGATAATTATATGCGCCCACCGGTTGGGGCGGGCGCATAGGACGGTTTCTTTCGGAACTGTTAGATTGGTCGCAGCGGTTCCACGTTGTAGGAATGCGCGCGTTGCACTACGAGTGGACAACCACGCACAGGCCGACTTTGATGCAGTCGTGAAGTGCCTTGGCGTCTGCCAGGCGCAGGTTGATGCAACCGTGGCTGCCGCACCACTTGTACGACTCGGCGTTATCGAAGCTCTTGTCGTTTTGCCAGGTGGCATCGTGGAAGCCGATCATATTGCCCTCGAACGGCATCCAGTAGCTCACCGGGCTTTCGTATTTGGGCTTACCGGTCTCGGGGTCCTTGGCTCCGATCAGGGTACTGCCGCCGTCGTTGCTGTTGATCTGCCACACGCCTTCGGGGGTGGCGTCCTCGCCCGGCTTGCCCGAGATAAAGTTGGCCTCCCAAACGATATTTCCGCTCTCGTCATAGTAGCGCGCGTGCTGTTCGGACAAGTCGACGTCGATATACGCCTTCCAGTCGGGCTCTCCCTTTGCGGTAAAGGTGTCGGCCTTCTGGGAGTACTTGATCTCGATTTCTCCGGTCTGCTTGTTGTTAATGGCGTCCTCGACCTGCTTGGCGAGCGAGCTGCTGTCGATGGACCAACCAAAGTCACCGCCTTCGACGGCGCACTGCTTGCCATCGGCGCGCGTCCACCAGCGAGTGGAGCCCACGGTATTAAAGCCGTTGGCGAGCTCGGCTGCCCAGCTGCTGATCTGCGACGTATCGAGCGTGGGGCTGGCCGGATCGGCAAAGCTGATCCACTGTAAGACGGAGCTGCCATCAACCTTGCCGGCATCCTCGCCGTTGAGCTTGAGGGTCACGTTGACGCCCAGGAAGTTGTTGGCGGCATCGCATGCGGCCTGAATCTGATCATCGGTCAGCGTTCCATTGAGCGGCTCATAGGCATCGTTGCCGAGCTTGGAAAGATCAACGGTCTCGGCCAGCGAGGCAAGCTCGAGCTCGGCATATTTAATGACATGCTCGCGGTTGAGTTTTTCGTTGGAGCGCGCCTTCTCGACGGTAAACTTGCCGGCCTGCTCGTCATAGGAGCTATTTGCCTCGAACGTGCCCGAACGGCCCTCGTTAAACTCGTCGATGGCGGCGCCCAGATCCTTCTCAAACTGCTTTTGGTCAAAGGTGTCGGAGAGCATGGACAGGTCGACGTCTTGATCAAGATCGACTTCGTTGGAGGTAGCGGTTGTTTTGGTCTTGCCGCTTAAGGATTCCACAAGGCGGACCGGCCATACAAAGGCTTCGTTGTGGCTGATAATCTCTTTTGCGGCAGCTTCGCCGTCGACAATGGGCTCATCGGACTCGGGCTGATAGGTCCAGCTAAAGTCATCGCCTGTCACGGTGAGCTTATAGTGCTTCCATGCCGAGTTGACCTTGGTGGCGGCAGACGAAGCGTTGGAGAACGAGACGTCGACGCCGGCGATGGTGGTGTTGGGGTAGGCTACCTGCGAAAATGCTACGACGCCTACGATATAGACAATGACGATTAGACCCAGGACGACAAAGAGCGTCGTCTTTTTGCCCGACTTATTGTTGCCGGCGGACTTGCGCGCGGGGCCGCGATCGCCTCGAGCGTGCGTGGGGGGGTGCTTGGGCGCATTACCGTTTGCCTGGTGCTGCTGACGTTGTTGACGCTGCTGTCGCTGTTGGTTCGGGCGTTGGGAAGCGTTTGCCGCACCACGCTGCTGACCGTGGCTCGGCGCGATAGGACGCGGCGACTGAACGCCGCCGGTGTGCCTGCTCGGCTGCTGCGGATCGGGAATCAGTTGAGTTCGATCGTTTTGCGACATCGTATGCATATCCTTCGATTTTCGCCTTGCGGTTCATCGTGTTTTTACTGGGCTTGCATTATAGCGATTGCCCTACTGTTTGTGGTACGGAAACGGTGGCATTCAAAAGAGGTGGGACATTTGTCCCACCTTTGAGTCATTCTTTGCCGTTATCCGCACACACCGCATTTTGCACAGGCCGAAAGTGCGGCCGGAGCCTGCGCGATGCCGCCCTTTGCCGTCTCGCGCAGCGTGGCCGGCAACGCGTGGCCCACCGAGAGCATGACGTGTGCCATTTGGTCAAACGGCACCAGACTCTTAATGCCGGCGAGGGCGAGTTGTGCCGAGCTAAAGGCCGCTGCCACGCCGATGGCGTTGCGGTTTTGGCAGGGCACCTCCACGAGGCCGCCTACGGGGTCACAAACGAGGCCCAGCAGGTTACTCAGTGCGATGGAGCTGGCATCGAGCGCCTGCTCGGGCGTGCCGCCGAGCATCTGCACCAGCGCGGCGGCTGCCATGGCGGCGGCGCTTCCGACCTCGGCCTGACAGCCGCCCTCGGCGCCGGCAACGCAGGCGCTTGTGGTGAGGTTGAGGCCGATTGCGGCGGCGCAGTAGAGGGCATCCATGACCTGCTCGTCGTCGAGCTGCAGGCGATCGGCGAGTGCCAGCACGCAGCCGGGCACAACACCCGCGGAGCCTGCCGTGGGGGCGGCGACGATCACGCCCATGGTGGCGGAGCGTTCGAGCACGGCCATCGCGCGGGCCACGGCGTCGGTCTGGACGGCGCCCATCAGGCTTATGCTCAGATCGTTTCGGCTGGTGGCATCGACAAGCTTTGCCTCGCCGCCGATGAGGCCGCCGAGCGAGCGCTGTGGATTGGAAATGGGGGCTGTGGTCTCTTCGCGCATGACGTCGAGTACGCGGCGCATGGCGGCGACGGCGTGGGCCTCGCCGGTCAGACGCGCCTCACGAACGGCCATGACGGCGCCGATGCTGAGCCCCATTTCCTCGCACGCATCGAGCAGCTGCTCGCCGTCGTCGAAGATTTCCTTGGCCGAGACGCCGGGAGAGAGCGACGAGGCAGAACCGGGGAGCTCGATAAAGGTCGCGTAATCGACATTGTCGAGCTTGCGCAGCATGGGGACGACGGTGTCGTCGGGCGCGCCGTCGGTCTCAAAGACGGAGTAGGCCTGGCCGCCCACTTCGGTGCGGTAGGTGCGGCAGAAGGCGATGTTTACGTGGGCGTAGGCGAGCAGGTTGGTGAGCGCGGCGAGCACGCCGGGGACGTCCTTGTGCGCCACGAAGAGCGTGGAATACATGCCTGAGATGTCGACGCCGACGCCGTTAATGCGGCTGATGCGCATCTTGCCGCCGCCCAGGCTCTCGCCGCGGACCTGTGCCGTGGCGCCCGTGTCGTCGACCATTT
>URAQ01000090.1 GCA_900545875.1 uncultured Collinsella sp. | reverse complement strand
TGCGACGCCGTCAACCATAACACGCCCGAGTACAAAACGTGGAGTCACGATAAGGCCTTCTTGGAAAAGGACCGCCGCGACGAGTTGGTGGAGCCCGATCCCGAGGAAAACCCGCGCGAGCATGCCCAGTATGTGAAGGACATGGCCATGTGGGACGAGAAGGGCAACATCGACGAGCTCAAGCCGCCCCTGGTCATCAAGCCCATCTTTGGCTGCGAGGTCTACTTTACGCCGGACGAGACGCTCGCCCGCGACCACAAGCCCGAGCTCTACCACATGATCCTCTTGGCCAAGGATCAGGAGGGCTACGTCAACCTGATGCAGACGGTTTCCGAGGCCGCCGTGCAGGGCTTTTACTACAAGCCGCGTGTGACGCTCGACAACCTGCGCCGCCATGCCAAGGGCATGATCTGCACCAGCGCCTGCATCGCGGGCATCATCCCCAAGTACATCGACCGCGGTGACATGGAGGGCGCCATCAAGTGGGCCGAGACCTTCCGTGACACCTTTGATCCCGGCGACTTCTATATCGAGATTCAGGAACACGGCATCACCACCGACAACGGCCTGACCGACGAGCAGATGGACCGCACGCTCATCGACATCGCCAAACAGGTGGGCGTCAAGGTTATCGCCACCAACGACTTCCACTACCTGCGCCGCGAGGATGCGCCCGTGCAGGACGTCATCATGTGCATTGGCATGAACGCCAAGGTCGACGACCCCAACCGCATGCGCATGACCGGCTCGGAGTTTTACATGAAGACCGAGGAGGAGATGCGGGCTCTGTTCCCGTATTGCCCCGAGGCCTGCGACAACACCGTCGAGATCGCCGAGAAGTGCAACGTCGAGCTCGACTGGGACAGCATCATCCTGCCGAACTATCCTCTGCTCGACCCGGGCGAGACCCATGAGAGCCAGTTCCGTCGCGAGTGCGAGGAAGGCCTCGCCAAGCGCTACGGCGACGATTGGGACGGGCGTGAGATCGGCGGCGTCGACATCCGCGAGCGTTTCGAGTTCGAGTACAAGGTCATCTGCGACAAGGGCTTTGCCGCCTACTTCCTCATCGTTGCCGAGTACGTGCAATGGGCCAAGGACAACGGCATCGGCGTCGGCCCCGGCCGTGGCTCGGCCGCCGGCGCTATCGTCGCCTACGCCATGAACATCACCGCGTTCGACCCGCTCGAGAACGGCCTGATGTTCGAGAGGTTCCTGTCCCCGCAGCGTACCGAGATGCCCGATATCGATATGGACTTCGACGATGAACGGCGCCTCGAGGTCGTGGAGCACGTTCGCCAGCTCTACGGCCCCGAGAAGGTCACCCACGTCATCACCTACTCGACCATCAAGGCCAAGCAGGCCATCAACGACGCCGCGCGCGTCCTGGACTACCCGGTCTACATGGGCCAGCGCCTGTCCAAGATGGTCTCGAGCGACCCCAAGGTCAAGCTCAAGCAGGTGCTCGAAAAGCAACCCGGCAAAGAGGATCTGTTTAACCCCGATTTTGCCGAGGCCTATAAAAAGGACGACGACGCCCGCCGCATCATCGACACGGCGCTCTCGATCGAGGGCCTCACCCGTGGCGAGGGCGTGCACGCGTGCGCCGTTCTGATCTGCCGTGACCCCGTCAACGAGCACGTGCCCACCAAGCTCGATACCAAGGGCGGCGTCGAGATTACCCAGTACGAGGGCCATACCGTCGCCGACATGGGCCTGCTCAAGATGGACTTCCTGGGCCTGCGCACGCTGACGGTTATCTCCAAGGCCAAGGCAAACATCAAAAAGAACTTCGGCATCGACATCAAAGAGGAAGAGATTCCCTTTGACGATCCCGAGATCTTTAAGCTCATGGGCTCCGGCCACACCGCCGGCGTCTTCCAGGTCGAGTCCGCCGGCATGACGGCCACGATCAAGAACATGAAACCCACCGAATACAAGCACGTCGTGGCATTGATCGCTCTGTACCGCCCGGGCCCGCTGGGCGCCGGCATGGTTTCGTCCTACATCAACCGTATGAACGGCAAGGAGCCGGCCGTCTCCTACGACGACCGCCTGGACGACATCCTGGGCGAAACCTACGGCACCATGGTCTACCAGGAGCAGGTTATGCTCATCTCCGTCGAGATGTGCGGCTTCTCCAAGGGCGAATCGGACTCGCGTATCCGTAAGCCCGTGGCTAAGAAAAAGATCAAGCTGCTCACGTCGACGGTGCTCCACTGGGAGGATGGCTCGGACGAGACCACCTACGACCACTGGATGAACGGCGCTATCAAGAACAACTACACGCGCGAGGTCGCCCAGAAGATTTGGGACGATGTTCTCGAGTTCGCATCTTACGCTTTTAACAAGTCGCACTCCGCCGGCTACGCCATCCTGGTTATGCAGACGGCGTGGCTCAAGGCGCACTATCCGCACGAGTACATGGCGGCCGTTCTGACGTCCTATACGGGCAAGACCGACAAGATCGTGCACTACGTCTCGGCGTGCCGTCACGACGGCATCCCCGTGCTGTCGCCAGATGTCAACGAGTCCGGTACCGAGTTCACGGCTACCAAGGAGGGCGTGCGCTTTGGTTTGGCCGGCATCCGCGGCGTGGGCACCGGCGTGGCGCAGGCGATTATCGCCGAGCGCGAGGCGGGCGGCCCGTTTAAGACGCTGCACGACTTTGTCGAGCGCGTGGACTCGAGCCAGGCAAACCGCCGCGTGATCGAATCGCTCATCAAGGCAGGCGCCTTTGACTCCACGGGGTATCCGCGTCGCCAGATGATGCACTTTGTGGATAAGAACAACCCCGAGAACATCATCGATGCCGCGGTAAAGCGCCAGAAAGATCGCGCGAGCGGCCAGACGTCGTTCTTCGATATGTTTGGCGACGTTGAGGGCTCGGGCTTTGAGGTGAGCGTGCCCGATCCGGATGGCCAGGAGTGGGACCGTCACCTTAAGCTGAGCCAGGAGAAGGAGGTTCTGGGCATCTATGTCTCGGACCACCCACTGCGCCCGTTTGAGTATGCGCTAGCCAAGGCGCGCGACTTCTCGTTCTCGCAGATCGACACCGGCTACGAGGTACAGAACCCCACGGGCGGTACCATCAACCAGGAGATTCCCGAGGGCAAGGCACTGTGGTGGGCCGGTATGGTCTCGAGCGTGTCCAAGCGCGTAACCAAAAACGGCGACCCCATGGGCATTGTGCAGCTCGAGGACATGGAAGGCGAGGCCACGGTCGTGGTGTTCCCCAAGACCTACAAGGAGGCCGAGGGGTACCTGTACGGCGAGGTCGATCCCGAGACCGGTGCGCAGTTGTCCGATGCGTTTGTGCGCATTAAGGGCAAGCTCGAGCGTTCGGACCGCGGCGACCAGATCATCGCGCAGGAGATCGTGCCGCTTGAGCTTAACGAGGAGAACAACAAGCCCAAGGTCTTTGAGGTCATGGTGCCCAACAGCCGCTTTAGCCAGGGCAATATGGCGCGCCTGGCCACGGTGCTCACCGCTAACCCGGGCGGCGACCGCGTGGAGATCTTTATCGAGCAGGTGGACGGACGCGTGCTGCGCGCCGAGGTGCCTGCCAAGGTCAACGCGCGCTCGATTCCGCTGCTGGCCGAGGCCAAGGCCATTGTGGGTAATCAGGGACGCGTGACGGTTATCTAAGCTACCCCGGGTGAGATTGGAGGAAGTGATGGCGCAGGGGACGTTTGTGCAGGCGCTTCGTAAGGAAGCGGCGCTCAGCGGCACCTTTATGAAGGGGCGTTCGCTCATGCTCAACGGCGCCGTGCTGTCGTTTGAGGACTCCGGCTCGCGCTTTTCCAAGAATGTGACGATCGAGGGCACGGTGCGCGGCTCGCGCGGCGACCTGTACAAGACGCATGTGGAACTCGATGTGGACGAGCACGAGGTTATCGACTACGACTGCGACTGCCCCGCCGCATACCGCTATCCTGGTATGTGCAAGCACGCCATCGCCACAGCGCTGGCGTACCTGGACACCAGCGGCATTGAGCCTGTTGAGGGGCTGCGCACGCCGGTTCGCACGTTTACGGCGCAGTCGAAACAGCCCGCGCGCACCGCACCCAAAGCGCCGGCCGTCAACCCCAACTTTCCCTTTCCGGCGCCCGTCCCCACGAGCCCGAGCCTTGTGGCGGCGCTCTCCGATCTTTCGGACGCGCGCATGGATGAGCTGGCGAGTATGCGCCGCAAGCTTGCCGGTGCCGTTGATCCCGACGCCCCCAAAGCGGCGTTGGAGCCCTCGTTGGTGCCGTACTACAATCCGCTGTTCGCTGACCGCTTTAGCTGGGCGCTCGAGTTCCGCATCCGCTGTGGATCGGTCTCCTACGTGGTCAAGGACATCGACGGCGTGGCCGATGCCTACGTGCGCGGCGGCACGTTCTCCTATGGCAAGAAGCTCACGTTTGTCCATTCACCTGAGGCCTTTGACGAAACATCGGCAAAGCTGCTCAACCTTGTTGTGACGACAGTTGCCTATCTCGATGACATCACAAGTTCGCGTTCGGCGTCGTACGACTTTGCCCGCAGCGGTTTTGTTGCCGAGCGTCAGTTGCCGCTGTCCGAGCATAGCATCGTATATGTGCTGGACCTGCTGCGCGGCCAGACCATCTCCTTTGAGCCCGCCTGGTCGCGGGGGACGACGGCGCATCGCACCTACGACGTGGCGGTTGAGCTGTCTCCGCAAGGGGAGGACGAGGCGTCCGCTAAGCGCCCACCACTTCTTGCCGCCAAAATCGCGCCGGCGGCTGGTGGTAGCTATGACCTGCGCCTGCCCGCCGATGCATACTGCTTTGCTTCGGGCGACGTTGCCTATCTGGTCGACACCCGCCGTGCGCGTCGCGCCGATGTAGCGTTTGCCCAGCATGCGGCGCCGTTCCTATCGCGCTTACTGCCCTGTCGCACGCCGGTCCATATCGCTGTCGACCAGGTGGGGGAGTTCTGTCGTATGGCGCTGCCCATTTTGCGCGACTACACCGACCTCACCGCGCCTGCCGCGCTCGATACCGTGGCACCCGAGCCGAGCTTTGCTATGGCGATCGGCGTCGACGATGGGCTCGTGACCTGCAAGATTACGGTTACCTACGGCGACTGGTCGGCGGATCTCTTTAGCCTGGGCGCTCCGGGCAGCCCCTTTGAAGAGCAGCGCCCCGGCGTGCCGCCCCGCGACGAGATAGCGGAGTTTCGCGTTATGGATACAGCGGCTCTGTACTTCGATTTCTACGAGGGCGGTCTGGCGTTTGAGGAGCGCGATGATGAGAGCTTGTTCTGCCTGCTGACCGAGGGTCTGTCCGCCCTGTCCGAGCTGGGTGAGGTCATGCTCAGCGACCGTCTGCGCCAGATTTCGGTGCGTCCCGCGCCCAAGCTCTCGGTTCGTGCGACCGTCAAGAGCAATCTGCTCGATGTCGAGCTGGGCGCGAGCGGGCTTTCGGCGGCAGATCTTGCCATCTATCTGGACTCGTACAAGCGCCACCAGACGTTTGCGCGCCTGACGTCCGGCGACATCGTGCGCCTGGATGAGGGAGCGCGCGCCGCGTTTGGCCTTGCCGAAGATCTGGGTGTCGATGCCGTCGACCTGCTCGACGGCGTGTCGCTTCCCGCGTCGAGCACCCTTTTTGTCGATAGCATGCTCGCGCGCACGCCGGCGCTCGAGGCCGATCGCGACGCCGCGTTCCGCCGCACCGTCGAGCGCCTGGACACGCTCGGCAAGATGGACTTTACGGTACCCGCCTCGCTCAAGGCAACGATGCGCGGCTACCAGGTCGACGGATACCAGTGGCTCGGCTCGCTCGAACACCTGGGCCTTGGCGGCATCTTGGCCGACGACATGGGCCTGGGCAAAACGCTCCAGATGATTGCGCATATTCTGGCGCGCGTGGAGGCGGGGGACACCAAGCCCACGCTCGTGGTATGCCCGGCCTCACTCGTGTACAACTGGACCGCCGAGCTGGAGCGCTTTGCCCCGTCGCTCGATGTGTGCGCCATCGTGGGCGCCAAAGCTCAACGTCGTGTACAGATTGCCGGCGTGGCCGAGCATAGCGTGGTTGTGACGTCGTATGATCTTATGCGGCGCGATATCGACGAGTACGTCGAGCAGGATTTTGCCCGCGTGGTGCTCGATGAGGCCCAGTACATTAAAAACCCGCTCACGCAGGTGGCGCGCGCCGCAAAGCGCCTGCCTGCCGGCGTGCGCTTTGCCCTGACGGGCACGCCTATCGAAAACCGCTTGTCCGAGCTTTGGAGCATCTTCGACTTTTTGATGCCGGGCCTTTTGGGGACGCGCGAGTCGTTTGCCAAGCGCTTCGAAAGCCCGGTCGAGCACGCCGAGGGCGACAGCGCCGCTCGCCTGCAGGCGCTCGTGTCGCCGTTTGTGCTGCGCCGTGTTAAGGAAGACGTGGTGGCCGACCTGCCCGAGAAGATCGAAGACACCGTCATGGCGCAGCTTACCGGCGAGCAGCGCAAGCTCTACCTGGCCAACCAGGACCGCATCGCCCAGCAGGTGCAGCACCGCGAGGCTGGGGAGTTTAAGAAGGACAAGCTCAAGGTGCTCGCCGAGCTCACCAAGCTGCGCCAGATCTGCTGCGACCCGCGTCTACACTACGAGGATTACAAGGCGGGGAGCGCCAAGCTCGATACGTGTATGGAGCTCGTGCACGGCGCACTCGACGGCGGGCATCGCATCCTGTTGTTCAGCCAGTTTACGGGTATGCTCGATATCATCGGTAAGCGCTTGGCCAAGGAGGACATCGCCTTCCTTAAGCTCACGGGCGCTTCGTCTAAGGAGAGCCGCGCCAAGATGGTCGCGCAGTTCCAAGCGGGCGAGGTTCCGGTCTTTTTGATTTCGCTCAAGGCGGGCGGCGTGGGCCTTAACCTGACGGCGGCCGACGTGGTCATCCACT
>URAQ01000089.1 GCA_900545875.1 uncultured Collinsella sp. | reverse complement strand
GACTTGCAGCGACGGACCTCAGGACACTCTTACACCACGTCTGCGCGCGCGACCCCCTACAACCCCCTAAGACAGCCAACCTGACTGGTTTAAGGCGTATTGGAGCCAATTTTAATGAACATACTATAGGTTATGTTTATTATCTTCTTGAATGTAAATGCTATTCACTTAGCAACAGTACTCATATTTGGCATTTATTGCCCACTGCCATATAACTAACACCCTATAGCAGACAAAAACAGGCCGTAGCCCATCGCTGCGGCCTGTTTGGAGTCCAAAAGAGGCGCTAAGCGCTGTAACCCATCGCCTGCAGAACAAACATGACGACCGTGAGCACCGTAATCACACCGATAGTCGCCCAAGTGAGCACATTCCACACGCGGCCGTTGCGGTTAGTGCCCATAATGTGACGGTCAGCGGCAATAACCACCTGGAACACCAGAACCACGGGCAGTAGCACGCCATTGATGACCTGCGAGGTCATCATAATCTGGAACAGATCGACGCCGGGCATAAGCACCAGCACGGCAGAGATACCGATGATGGCCGTAATGATGCCGCGATAGACCGGGGCCTCGTCCCAGCTGCGGTCGGCACCGCGCTCCCAGCCAAATGCCTCGCAGATAGCGCTCGACGTAACGCCCGGCAGCACGCAGGCAGCCAAGAAGCTCGCCGCGACCAGGCCCGAGGCAAACAGTACCGTGGACCACTGACCCGCAATAGGCTCCAGCGCACGGGCAGCATCGGCAGCATCGCTAATCTGAATGCCCGCCGGGAACAACACCGTACCGGTCGTGATGATAATAAAGCCGGCAATGACATCGGCGGCAAGCGAGCCGCTCACGGTATCGATGCGCTGCAGCACGATATCGTCCTCGCCCGCGTTCTTATCGACCACGTTGTTCTGCGCCAAGAAAATCATCCACGGCGCGATGGTGGTACCGATCGTTGCGACCACGAGCGACACGTAGCTGGGGTCATTTTGAATGTTAGGCACGACCAGGTCGACCGCGACCTCACCCCAGTTGGGGCCAGCCATAAACGCGGCGACAATATAGGTCACGAACACGCAGCTCACCAGCAGCAGAATCTTCTCGATGCGCTGGAAGCTGCCCGACATGGTAAGCATCCACACCAGCAGCGCCACCAGCGGCACCGAAATGCTCGCCGGCACGCCAAAGAGGGCAAGGCCGCTGGCGATGCCCGCAAACTCCGAAATGGTCACAGCCGTGTTGGCGATCAACAGCGCCGCCATAGCAAGTACACTCTTGCGCACGCCAAAGCGCTCGCGAATGAGCGATGCCAGGCCCTTGCCCGTGACGCAGCCGCAGCGCGCCGCGGTCTCTTGCGTCACGATGAGCAGCACGGTCATGACGGGAAGCATCCAGAGCATCTTATAGCCATAGCTGGCGCCCGCGCTGGAATACGTGGCGATGCCGCCGGCGTCATTGCCCGAAAGCGCCGCCAGAAGACCGGGGCCCATGGCGCCAAAGATGGCCGCGATGGTCAGCTTTTGCTTGGTGCTCGGCTTTTGCTTCGTATTTTGCACGCGACCACCTAACCCATGACCGACATGGTGAGCAGCACCGCAGCGGCGCAGTACGCTACGCACGAGATCATGACGGCAATAACGTTCATGGCGGTGCCCGACGTGTTGAGGTCATGCTCGTCACGCCAGAACAGCACCATCAGGTAAATCACGGCGCTCATGTTGCCAACCAGGCAAATGATGGCAGCGATATTAAAGCACCCGGTAAAGAGTTGCTCCTCAAACATGGGCGCATCGGGGAACGCAGCGGTGCGCACCAGCTGGGCGCACAGATAGGTCACGAGTGACAGAATCAGGCCCATGCCCGTGCTCTGGAAGAAGAACCCCAGATACGGCTTGGGCTCGTCGTCGTGACCGTCATACTCCAGGAAGTAGTTCTTGACGAACGACACCATACGCGAGGCAGCCAGCAACACGAGCGGCATGGCGCACATGGGGAACACCACCAAATGCGCGGAGCCCAGCGCCGTCCCCAGCACCGTTGCCATGATGCACGAGGCGATGCCCCACACGACGACCCAGTACTGACGATGCACGAACCAGCTGAGCACGTTCGTCGAGTCGTCCGACGCGCTATCGCCCGAGCCGACACCGGCGATCTGCAGGTCCTCCTGATGCTCCTCGGCAATAACGTCCATGGCGTCGTCGAAGGTCACGATGCCCAGGATATGACGGTTCTCGTCGCAGACAGGGATGGCAACCAGGTCGTACTTGGTCATCTCGTCCGTCACGTCTTCCTGGTCCTCGTCGGGCGACACATAGACCAGGTCGCGATAGGCCAGCTGTCCCAGCGTGGCATCGCGGTCAGCTACGATCAGCGTGCGCAGCGAAAGCACGCCCGTCAGCATGCCGCTCGGATCCTCGGTATAGACGTAGTAGACGCTCTCGAAGTCCTCGTCGAGCTCGCGAATCGCCTCGATGGCGTCACCGACCGTTGCCGTGGCGGGCAGGGAGACAAACTCCGAGGTCATGATGCGGCCGGCGGTGTTGTCCTCATACCCCAGCAGGTTACGAATCGCCTTCTCCTCCTTGACGCCCATCAGGCGCAGGAGCTTCTCGGCCTTCTCGTAATCGAGCTCGTCGATCAGGTCAGCTGCATCGTCCGGGTCCATCATGGCCAGCATCGACGATGCGTCCGTGTCGGACAGGCCCTCGAGCATCTCGGTCATAAGCTCGTCGTCATCGAACTCCGAGATGGCCTCGGCGGCCTGGGCAGTATCGAGCTGCGCAAACACCTGCGCACGTAGACGCGGGTCGAGCTGCTCGATAATGTCGGCGATGTCGGCAGGATGCAGCTCGCCAAGCGTCTTGTGCGACACCGAGAGTTGAATGTTCTTGGTCGAGCGGTCGAGCAGGTCCATGTAGGACCAAGCGATGATGTCCTCACTGAGCGGCTTGCCCAGGTGCTTCATAAAGCCTTCGACGATATGCTCGAGCGCGGGGCTGATGGCGCGTAGCAGACCGCGGGCACCGACCTCGGCGCCCAGCAGACGCAGCTGATTTTCGCCCGACATGGAAAACTTGATGTCGTTTACACGCACGACCTTCATGCCCTGCGTGTCGACGATCTGCTTGTTGAGCACGTCGCGGGCAAGCAAGAGTTCGGTCGGCTGCAGGTACGAAAAACGGATTTCGGTGGCCGACGTCTTAAGGTGTACACCCGTCTCGTCGATACGATCGACCCATTTGCGCCAGCTGATCATAAACGGCGTCTTGCCGGGGCCGCGGAACGCGAGCGACGTCACGTGCGGAAAAACTTCGCCGGTAGCAATGCCAAAATCGTTGACCACGCCGAGCTTTTCGCCGTCGACGTCCAAGACCGGCAATTTGAGCATCTCACTCAGATAATTCAATGGTGCTCCCCATCATTATTCCCCCGGACGCGGCCGCGCGTGCGACGTCCGGGGGCTTCTGGATATGTATACGCATGCGCGGGCGGCACGCCGCTCGACGCTTACACCCCGTGCATGCGCAAAAAGCACCTGCACGGGGTCATCGACTGTATGGTCGAGGTTTGGATTTCACCTGTAACCTTTCTCTTGACCCTCATTAACCGCAGTAACTATAGCATCAGCATCGCCCTGCGGCATCGAATTTATGCGCTGCACATTGCAGGCATACCAAACGCTGACGCATCCGTGACATAGCCGTTGGGGACGTTCTTAAACGACTACCCAATGACTACTCTGTGGTGTCGTCGTCCTCGGCAAGTTGGGGGAACACGGCGTCCTTGGGCATGGTGACCTTCGTCAGCGAGGTGAGCTTTTTGCTCAGCGACGTGTCCGTCTTGACCAGGTCGCTGAGCGTCACGATCTTGTAGCCGTCGGCAATGAGGCCGTCGATAATCTGCGGCAGCGCCTCGAGCGTCTGCTCGGCGCATTCGTCTCTATCGGTGAGCAGCACGATATTGCCCGGCGTCACCGAATCGAGCACCGTCGAGACCTGCTCGTCGGCACCGTTGAGCAGCCAGTCGCCCGAGTCAATATTCCACGAGACCACGGCGGAGACCAGGTCCATCGCATCAATCCAGTTTTGTTCGTCAAAGGCAGCGTAGGGAGCACGCAGCAGCATCGTCTTCACGCCGGTCGCCGACTTAATCGCATCGGTGCCTTTCGTGATCTGTTCGCGTACCGCCTCACGGTCCTGACCCTTGAGCGAATCGTCGCTGTAGCTGTTGGATCCGATCTCGCACCCGGCGTCGACAATCGCCTTGGCCGTGGCAGGCGAGGCCTCGGCCGCATCACCCGAAAGGAAGAACGTCGCGGTAACGCCCTTTTCCTTGAGCACCTGCAAGATCTGCTTGGTAGCGCCGCTCGGACCCTCGTCAAACGTCAGCGCCACGTACTTTTTGTTGCCCTTGGGCGCCACGCTGGCGCACGCAACAACGCAATCGGTGGCGGGCACAACCTCGCCGCGGTCTTGCGTCTTGCCCGACTGCTCACCAATCCACACCTCGGAGCGGCCCTGGACACCCCATGTCTGCACATACTCGATAGCGCCCGTACCCTCGACCTTGAGCTTGGGCTCGATAACCGTAGCCTGAACCTCGTGCTTCTCGTAGGTGTTACGGCCATCCTTGACCGTCACCTTCTCGCCGCCCTCAAGTTCGCGGCTATCCCATTTACCCTGCTTCACGCGCTTGCCGTCGACCTTCACCGACAGCTTTTCGCCCCCATGGCGCTTGAGCACGCTGTCATCGACGGCCAGCAGGTCGCCTGCGTCGTAGGTGTCAGTCAACTCCTGGTCATCGATGAGATTCTGCAGCGTAGAGCCCACACGCACCGCGGTCTTCTGGCCGTTGAGCTCCACGTCCACACTGCGGTTGACGTAGCCCACGACGGCAGCGATAAACAGCACGAGCGCACAGCCCACGGCGATGAGCGCATAGGGCAGGCGAGACGAACGACGGGGTGTGCGGCTGTTGCCGATGCGCGCGCTGCGATCGCTAAAGCCGCGGCTATGGTTGAGATACATCGCGCCGGGCTTACGGTGACGCTTGCGCTGACCGCTGGGCAGCTGCCCCAGGTCGCGGCGCGCCGTCGGACGCGCACCCGAACGCCCGTTTAAGTTGGATCCGTTTTGGCGCATGTGCCCTCCCCCATAAACACAGCAAGCCGGAGCAACAGGTCTCCGGCTTGCCTCCCATCATTTGGTACGTCGCTATTTTGTAGCTTTTGACGAGCCTCCGCTCGCCTTTTGGTATTCGTCCTTAAAGGCCTTGAACATGCCGCGCGTCTTGCCGAGCTGCTTGCCCAGTGCGCGACTGCCTTTGTCCACGGCAACCGATCCCTTGTCATCGAGCACCTTGGCGCCCTTCTTGACCTTATCGCCCACCACGACGCTGGCCTCGGCGGCCTTGGCAGCCGCACCGCCCGAATACCCGAGCGACTTGACCTCGTCCGAGACGACCATCGCGCCGTTCTCGTAGCCGCGCAGCATCGTCGGCGGCACCTGCGTGTCACCGACCAAAACACTCGAAGCAGCACCGGCGGTCACATAGAATGCCTGCACGATGCCCGAGCGTGGCTTGAACTCAACGTCCGAGCAATAGCCCACGACGTCGCCCGATTCCGTGCGCACGTCCATACCGACCCAGATGATGCAATCGTCCAGGTTGATGTCGAGGCGCTTGGCGGCGGCGGCATCGTATGTGTCCTTGACGTCATCGACCGCAATGGCGCCCTCGTAGACACCAATGGCGTCGAGCGCTACGAATCGGTCGGGGCGCTCGATCATACCCGCGATATCGGACTGGCGGACCATAAAGCCGACCACGCGCGTACCGCCCGGGGTAAAGACCGGAAAGTGAATCTTTCCGAGCTTTTTAGGGCTGCGCGGCGTGCCGTCCTTTTTGGTGCGCTTGTCCTCGGTAGGCTTGCGATAGATCTTGGCGCCGACAAAATCCCCGGCGCGCATTATGCCTCGGTCGAGGGCTCCGCAGCCTCGGTATCAGCCTCGACGGCGTTCTCGACCACGACGTCGGCGGCAGGCGTCACGTTGCCGCCCGAAATGGCGTCGTTGAGCTGCTCGCGCAGCTGGTCCATGCGCTCGCGGGCCAGGTCGACCTTGGCGCGCAGGTCGTCGGTCTTGGCGTCGACCATCGGGCCAAAGTCATTCACCGCAGCACGGGCCTCCTCGGCGCTGTGCTCGTAGGTGTCGCGCATATTGTCCCAGGCGTCGTTGGCGATATCGGCAGCCATGGCGCGGGTCTCGGCGCCCGAGCGCGGGGCCAGAGCAACGCCGACAATAGCGCCGGCAGCGGCACCAAAAAGTGCGCCGGAGACAAAGCTGAAAGTCTTACCCATGATCATTCCTCTCCTGCGGGCACGTCGGTGCCCACCGTTTGAATGCTGTCCATTATACCCGCAGCGCATCACTTGCCGCTCCGCTCATCTGTGTACGGCAAAGGCGCAGGTACGTGATGGTGATAAACGCGTAGGCCTACTCCTGGGGCATAGCCGGCATGGCCACCGTGGCACCCGGGTCCTCGCCGGCGCCGTCCACGAGCGGCAGGCCGCCCTCATGCGCAGGTCCTGCCGGAACCGTCGCCGCACCGCCAAAGACGGCAGCGGAGGCCTCGTGGTTCTCGGCAACCGCGCCCTCGGTATCAATCGCCACCTGGGGCTCGTCGTCAAAGTTGGGGACACCCTGGGGCTCGGTGGGAACGGGCTCGGCGGTCGCATCGGCAACGGGCTCGGCGTCGACCGGCACATCGCCCTCGTCAGCGCCCTCGTCCTCGGCAGCATCTTCGCCGTTCGCAGCGGCGACGGCCTCGTGAGGATCCTTGCCCTCGGCCTCGGCGCGCATGCCCAGCACCAGGTTGCGCAGGCCCGCGACCGTGCCCTCCACGTCGGGGGCAGGC
>URAQ01000088.1 GCA_900545875.1 uncultured Collinsella sp. | reverse complement strand
AGTCAGCTCGGCGCCATCACCACCAAGGGTTGCGCAGCCGAGCCCTGGCCCGGCAACCCCGCGCCCCGCATGGCCGAGATCCCCGGCGGTATGATCAACTCCGTGGGCCTTCAGAACCCCGGCGTGGCCGCCTTTGCCCGCGAGTCCGGCCCGTGGCTCGAGCAACTGTCCAAGGACGGTTGCCAGGTCATCTGTCAGGTTGCCGGCCACTCCGTTGACGAGTTTGTCCGCGCACTCGAGATGTATGTCGAGCTGTGCCCCTGGGCTGCCGGCTACGAGATCAACGTGAGCTGCCCCAATATCGCCGCCGGCGGTGCCGCCATGGGCTCCACGCCCGAGGGCGCCTCTTCCGTTATGGCTGCCTGCCGCAAGGTGACCGATAAGCCGCTGTTCGTGAAGATGGCGCCGGTCAACGTCGCCGAGATCGCCAAGGCCCTCGAGGCCGCCGGCGCCGACGGCCTTTCGGTCATCAACTCCATCCAGGGCATGGCCATCGACGTCCATACCCGCAAGTCCCGTGTGGCCAAGCCCAAGGGCGGTCTTTCGGGCCCGCTGTGCCACCACATCGCCGTGCGCATGGTCTGGGAGGTTGCCCAGGCCGTCGATATCCCCATCAACGGCGTCGGCGGTGTCATGACTGGCGAAGATGCGGCCGAGTTTATCCTGGCCGGTGCCACCTGCGTGTCGGTCGGTATGGCCAACTTCGTCGATCCGTGCGCTTCGCTCAAGATCGCGCATGAGCTCGAGGCCTGGGCCGAGTCCCAGGGCGTGAAGGACATCAACGAACTGGTAGGTGCTTTCGAATGCTAGAGACCGATGCCCGCGACCGCGTTATCGTCGCCCTCGACTGCGACCGTGAGCGTGCGCTCGAGCTCGCCCACGAGCTTTCTGGTCATGCCGCTTGGCTCAAGGTGGGCATGACGCTCTATTACGCCGAGGGTCCCCAGATCGTCAAGACATTCAAGGACCTGGGCTTTAAGGTCTTCCTTGACCTTAAGTTCCATGATATTCCGCATCAGGTTCGCGGTGCCGCCCGCTCGGCCTCGCTTGCCGGTGCCGATCTGCTTTCGGTCCACGGTTTGGGTTCGGGCGCCATGCTCGCTGCCTGCCGCGAGGGTGCCGAGGAGGCGCGCGAGGACCGCGCCAAGCTCGTCGCCATCACCGTTCTTACGAGCATGAATCAGGATGCCTTGAGCGAGATTGGCGTCGAGTCGCCCGTGGCCGAGGAGGCCGCCCGCCTGGCAAAGCTCGCTCAGGCCAACGGCATCGATGGTATCGTGTGCTCGCCGATGGAGGCTCACGACATGCGTGAGCTGCTGGGTCCCGATGCCTTGATCGTGACTCCGGGCGTGCGTCCGGTGGGTGCCGCCCTTGGTGACCAGTCCCGCGTGGCGACGCCTTCCCAGGCTATCGAGCGTGGCGCCAGCCACATTGTGGTGGGCCGTCCCATCACCGGTGCCGACGATCCGGTTGCCGCCTTTGACGCTATCGTCGCCGAGCTGGTCGAAAACGTCGCGTAAAAGATTCCCCTAAGTCACCACTTTTGGGTCTCATTAGCACAAAATAGCCCCTGTGCCTGCGTAAACTTTCCCATCCTTTGTGTGGAATCGCAGGTCAGGGGCTTAACTTTGGGCGCAGTATATTGCACTTTTTGCGGGTATCGTCTAACCTATGGACCCGCGATTGGGCATTTTGTACGTTCTACGTGCTAAAATGCCAATTATTGAATCAGAAATAACCCAACTATTTGGAGGTACGAATGGCACTCCCTCAGCTTACCGACGAGCAGCGCAAGCAGGCTCTTGAGAAGGCTGCTGCCGCACGTCATGCCCGCGCTGAGCTTCGCGAGCAGATCAAGAAGGGCGAGAAGTCCCTCGAGTCCGTGCTCAACTCCGATGACCCCATCGCTTCCCGCATGAAGGTTTCCACCCTCATCGAGTCTCTCCCTGGTTATGGCAAGGCCAAGGCCGCCAAGATCATGGAGGAGCTCGGTATCTCCGCTACCCGTCGCGTCCAGGGCCTCGGCGTCCGTCAGCGCGAGCAGCTCCTCGAGCAGCTGACCAAATAAGTGAGCGCTCAGGATTCCAAGCTCTTTGTGATTTCTGGACCGTCAGGCGCAGGCAAGGGTACGCTCGTCACTCGTGTGCGCGAGCGCCGCTCGAACCTGGGCCTGACGGTTTCGGCTACCACGCGAGCACCACGTAAAGGTGAGGTCGACGGCGTCAACTACTTTTTTCTGACGCGCGAGGAGTTCGACCGCCGCGTGGCAAACGGTGAGTTTGTTGAGTGGGCCGAGGTCCACGGTAACTGCTACGGCACGTTGGTGAGCGAGGTCACATCCAAGCTCGCCTCGGGCGCGTCTCTGATTTTGGAGATCGATGTCCAGGGCGCCCTGCAGGTGAAGGAGCGTTTCCCCGAGGCCGTGCTGATCTTTATCAAGCCGCCTTCGCTTGAGGTGCTTCGCGAGCGTCTAGTCGGTCGCGGTACCGAGACGCCCGAGACGATTGAGCTGCGTATGGCAAACGCCGCCGATGAGCTTGCCCTTGCCGACCGCTACGACGACGTCGTGGTTAATGACGATCTCGACCGCGCGACCGATGAACTCGTTCGCGTTCTCGATATGCATGAAAGGATCTGAGGTCCGTGTCCGTTGTAAAGCCTTGCATTGACGATCTTCTGGAGAAGACCGATCACAACCGCTTCCTGCTCGCTTCGCTTGCCTCCAAGCGCGCCTGCGACATCAATAGCATGCTGCGTGGCCAGCACAATCGCGTGCTTGCCGTCCAGGATGTCGATGACATCACCATCGGGCTTTCCGGTGCCGATACCATTTCGATGGCTATGGATGAGATTGTCGACGGCGACATCTCTTACGACGAGGCCCGTTATGAGAAGGCGCTCGGCCACAAGGTTGCTGAAGCCTAAATGGCGGCTCGCGTCTGCCTGGTCCACTATCACGAGGTTGGACTGAAGGGTAAGAACCGCGCACATTTTGAGCATATCCTCATGGATAACATCAAGGCGGCCTTGGCCGCCTTTTCCGTGAATGCCGTGTCTCGAATTTCCGGTTATATCCTCGTGACCTTTAACGAGCATCAGGCCGACGAGGCGGCGCGTGTCATTCGCACCGTTCCCGGCGTTGCTCGTGTGTCTTTGGCGTATCACACCAACCGCGACCCGCAGGAGTACTGCGCCGCCGCCGTGAAGGCGCTGCGCGAGTTTGGTTCCTTCGATTCGTTTAAGGTGCACGCCAAGCGCTCCAATACTGACTATGAGCTCACCTCGATTGACATCAATCGTCAGGTGGGCGAGGTGTTGTGCGAGGCGTTTCCTGATAAAAAGGTTCAGATGCACGATCCTGACGCTATGGTGCACGTACTGGTGGTCCAGGGTAGCGTCTACGTGTATGCGCGCTCCGAGCGCGGTGTGGGCGGTCTGCCGGTGGGGTCTGCCGGCAAGGTCGTGACGCTGCTTTCTTCGGGTATCGATTCTCCGGTGGCGACCTGGATGCTCGCGCGTCGCGGCGCGGTGTGCGTGCCGGTACATTTCTCCGGTCGTCCGCAGACGCCCGATACGAGCGAGTATTTGGTGCAGGACATCATCCGTGCGCTTGAGCCGGGTGTCCAGATCGGCCGACTGTACGTAGTGCCGTTTGGCGACTGCCAGCGTGAGATTTCGGTCACCTGTCCCAGCAACCTGCGCGTGATCATGTATCGCCGCATTATGTATTCGGTTGCTGAGCGCATTGCGCACATCGAGGGTGCCAAGGCCATTGTTACGGGCGAATCGCTTGGGCAGGTTGCCTCCCAAACGCTTGAGAATATCATGGCCGTCAACGAGGCCGTGAAGATCCCCGTGTTCCGCCCTCTCATCGGTTCGGACAAGCAGGAGATCATCGCGCGCGCCGAGGAGATCGGTACGTTCGATATCTCCACTGAGGCCGCTCCCGACTGCTGCACGCTGTTTATGCCGCGCCGTCCCGAGACGCACGCTAAACTCGATGCCGTGCATGAGGCCTGGGAGTTGTTCGATCACGAGGAGATGATCGAGCGCCTGCTCAAGCAGACCGAGTACATCGACTTTGAGAGCAACACGTATAAGGCCCCTAAGACCTTAAAACGCAAACATTCGGAGCTTACTCCGCGTGAGATTTACCAAGATCACGAGTAAATTTGTGCATAGACCGACGATGCGTCTGCATCGTCGGTCTTTTGCTATCTGGGCATTTTGTGGCTAAGTGTTCATTTGCTGACGTGTGCCTGAATAAATGGACGGATTTGTGCAAGGTTTTGGTCGGCTTTTGGTTTGACCGCTAAAACCGGTTTTGGGGCGTGGCTGTTACAGGGCTCCTTTCCTGACACGATGGTGTTGGGAGGTTTTGCTATGGCGCAGCGCGAACAACACGAACGGGTCAAAAAGATGGACCGCTTGGCGGACAAGCTGCTCGGTCATAAGGCAGTGGTGATGGCGATACTGGTCGTCATTGCGATGTCGAGCGGCTTGGCGATGGCGAACCTTGGCGGCGGTGCCGGCGCCGTGTCGTTTGAGCGCACTGACGGTTCGGGCTCGTTGGTGGAGCCGGGATCCGGTGATGCCTCGAGCGGAAAGACATCCGAAGGTTCTTCGACTAAGGCTTCTGCCGCGGCAGAGGTCTATGTCGATGTCGATGGCGCCGTTGTGTCGCCCGGTGTATATCGTCTCAAGGACGGCGCGCGGGTGGCTCAGGCGATTGATGCCGCCGGCGGGCTGGCGCCCGAGGCAGACGTTACGGGGCTCAATCGGGCATCTAAGGTCACTGATGGACAAAAAATCCACGTTCCAACGGTAGGGGAGCAGCAGGCGTCTATTGCGGAAGCCGGTGTTGATGGTGGGACTTCCGCATCATCGGGCGTGAGCGGCGCAACAGGCCTGGTAAACATCAATACGGCAAGCGCGGCAGAGCTGCAGACGCTCTCGGGCATCGGTCCCTCCATGGCCCAGTCGATTATCGATGAGCGGACAAAGAACGGTGCTTTTGCCTCGGTTGACGACCTGATGCGTGTGTCGGGAATCGGCGAGAAGAAGCTTGCCAAAATCAAAGATTGCATCTGCGTATGAGTGCGACCGAGCGCGAGCGTGTTATGCCTCCGCGGCCCCTGCTTCCGTGGACGATGACCCTGTGTGCCGGCATGTGCATGAGCTGCGTCTTGGTGCTCAACATGGCCGCTGATGCGCTGTTGAGGGAGCGGGCGCCAGCGGTCGGGCCGCTATGGACCATTCCCGTTGCGGCGGCGGTATTTGTTATGCTGGCTCAATCATGTGCGCGGCTTGCCCCTTTGAAGCGGTGGCTGTATGCCGCGTCCGTCGGTCTCGTGGCGGGAGCGGTCGTCTCGGCCTGGTGGGCTGTGGGTGCGCTAAGCGCCTCGAAGGCGCTCGACGGTCGAGCGGCAAGCAGCCTCGAGTTTGTCGTGCAGGGCGATCCATCAATAAACGACGACGTGTATTCCTATACCTGCGAGGCACGCGCGGACGGTAAGAACTTGGCAACGGTTCGCCTATCGTGCGACCGCGAGCTCAAGGTCGGGGCGCACGTGCGTGTTATCGGTCGCGTTTCGCGTTTTGAGAACGATGCGTATGGACGATCGCGCGTGCTCCGAGGCGAGGTATGCAAGGTAAAAGCCGTTCGGATTGTGTCGGTCGATGAGGGCTCTCCGGGGCCGCTGCTTCGGCTACGAAATGGGCTGCTTGCGTCCATCGCGCCTGCGACCGACCCGGCGCGTGCACTCATAGCCGGTGTCGTCTGCGGTCGTTCGGCCGAGCTGCGCGCCCAGTCGGCGGGCGACTGGTTTTCGGTGACGGGTACGGCGCATCTTATCGCCGTCTCCGGCAGCCATTTGTCTATCGTGGGGTTTGTAATTGAGGGCGTATTGCAAAAGACTCGGTGTTCACGTGGTCTTCGGCGGGTGATATTGGCGATAACGCTTGTGGGCTACGCTGCCTTTACGGGCGCGTCTCCCTCGGCCGTGCGCGCGTGCTGCATGGTGTTCGCGACGCTTGTCGTAAACGGCGCAGGGCGTCGCCGGCACGGCGCATCGGCGCTCTTCGTAACCATGTCCATCTTTGTGCTACTGCGGCCGACGGTGCTGTTCGAGATGGGCTTTCAGCTTTCATGTGCCAGCGTCTTAGCCATTCTGTGCTTTTGCCCCTATGCGACCTACGCTTTGGGTGAGTTGGGTGTGCCGTCGGGCGTTGCCAGCATGCTTTCCGTCACGCTGTGCTCGCAGTTGGCGACGCTCCCCATTACCATTCCTGCCTTCGGTACGTTCTCGCTCATTGCTCCGCTGGCAAATGCGGTCATCGGTCCGGTGGTGAGCGTACTGCTCGCTGTGTCGATCGTACTGGTTCCCTATTCGCTCGTGGCACCATTGCGGATTTGGGCGCTCATTGTGCCCATGGTTGCCGCCCGTTGCGCGTTGTTCTTCGAGCAGCTGTTTGCCGCCGTGCCGGGTGCATCCGTGAGCGTGCCGCCCGATAGCATGTGGATTTACCTAGTGCCGTGTTTGCTGGCGGTTCTGCTGGTCTGGTGGCCGCGTCCCCGTGCACGTCCTATGGCGGTGGGGCTTACGTGCCTGGTGTTCTTGGCTGCGATTCCGTACGCCTACTGGGATCGGTTCGCTCCGCCTTCGGTGACGGTGCTCGATGTGGGCCAGGCCGATGCGATTCTTATCCGCCAGGGCGGCACAGTAGCGCTCGTCGACTGCGGGCTCGACGAGCGCGTGGTGGCGGCGTTGGTTCGCAATAACGTGCACCATATCGATGCCGTCTTTGTGACGCATTGGGATGAGGATCACTGGGGTGGTCTGCCTGCCGTGCTCGAACAGTTTTCGGTCGGAACGATTGCCGTGGCGGCAGATGCGCTGGAGGATGCTCCTGCCGAGGTATTGAACCGACCTGGCGTGGAGTATCGGCAGGTGCGCCATGGGGAT
>URAQ01000087.1 GCA_900545875.1 uncultured Collinsella sp. | reverse complement strand
CCCGGAGCGGGGGTGTAGACGTGCAACTGGTCACTCGGCAGCTCCAGGGCCTTCTTAATCGACTCAGCCACAGCAGCGGGCGCCGGAACGCTCGGATTGCCCAGCGAAAAATCGAATACGTTTTCCGCACCGATCTGCACCTTGCGCTCAAGGCCATAGCTAAAAATCTCACGGATGATGGAGCTTTCCGCACCGCGAGCATACATAGTTTCGTTGATCATCTGTTCCCCTTTCGCATAGGCGCTATTGTACGCTTTAGTTGAGCAAAGTGCCGCAGCAATGTTGATTGGGGACAGACTTAAATGCGTGAAAACGCTCATTTAAGTCTGTCCCCAATCAACAGACGGCCCCATATCGCTCAAAAGAAAAAGCCTCCGCAGGTTTCCCCGCGGAGGCTTTCGCCACAAAGACTATTTGTCGGCGTCGGTGTCGGCATCGACGACGGCATGGTCATCGTCAGCATCATCGGATGCGGCTTCGGCATCCTCCTGCATGGCCGCCTGCGCAAAGGCCGCGGCATCAGCCGCCAGCTCCTCCTCGCTCATTCGAGGCACGCGCTTCTTGGTCGGCATGCCGGCCGCCTTGGCATTGCGCTCCTCCTTGGCCGCCAGGATATCGCCCTCGCGCTCAAGGTAGGCATTCCACTCGTTGTCGAGCAGGGCGTTCACGGCGTCGCCCTCGACGGTCTCGCGCTCAAGCAGCACCTTGGCCATCAGATCAAGCTGATCGCGACGGGCGTCCAGAATCTCGACCGCACGACGATGGGCCTCACGCATAATGCGCTGAACCTCGATATCGATGCGGCGCGCCGTCTCCTCGGAGTAATCCTGGTGATCGGCGTAATCGCGACCAAGGAACACCTGATGTTGCGCCTCGCCAAACACTTGCGTGCCCAGCTCCTCGCTCATGCCCAGGCGCGTGACCATCTCGCGCGCCATCTTGGTTGCGCGCTCCAGATCGTTGCTCGCGCCCGACGTAATATCATCGCACATGAGCTCCTCGGCAACGCGACCGCCCAAGAACACGGCGAGCTCGTCGAGCATCTCGTTCTTGGTCTTGAGGAAGTGGTCCTCCTGCGGAAGCTGCAGCGTGTAGCCCAGCGCCTGGCCGCGGCTGACGATCGAGATCTTGTGGACCGGATCGGAGTGCTCCAGGATGTGGCCCACCAGGGCATGACCGCTCTCGTGGTAGGCAATCGTGGTGCGCTCGGCCTCGGTCATCACGCGACCCTTGCGTTGCGGTCCGGCAATCACGCGCTCCATCGACTCCTCGACCTCGTCCATCGAGATCACGGAACGATGACGGCGAGCGGCCAGCAGCGCAGACTCGTTGAGCAGGTTCGCCAAATCGGCACCAGTAAAGCCAACGGTCATCTGGGCGAGCTTCTCAAACTTAACGTCCTCGTCCATCGGCTTGTTCTCGGCATGCACGCGCAAGATCTGCTCGCGGCCCTTCACATCCGGACGGTCGACCGTAACCTGACGGTCAAAACGGCCGGGACGCAGCAATGCCGGATCCAGGATGTCAGGACGGTTGGTCGCAGCGATCAGGATGACCGACTCGCTTTCCTCAAAGCCGTCCATCTCGACCAGCAGCTGGTTGAGCGTCTGCTCGCGCTCGTCGTGACCGCCGCCCAAGCCAGCTCCGCGCTGACGTCCCACGGCATCGATCTCATCGATGAAGATGATCGACGGGGCCTGGGACTTGGCCTCCTTAAAGAGGTCACGCACACGGCTGGCGCCGACACCTACGAACATCTCGACAAAGTCGGAACCCGAGATGCTAAAGAACGGCACGCCCGCCTCGCCGGCAACGGCCTTGGCCAGCAGCGTTTTACCGGTACCCGGAGGGCCAACCAGCAACACGCCACGCGGGATCTTGGCGCCCAGTTTGCGATAGCGATCCGGATCGCTCAAAAAGTCACGGATCTCCTCGAGCTCCTCGACTGCCTCGTCCACGCCGGCAACGTCTTCAAACTTGACCTTGGGGTGTGTGGCCTCGTTGGTCTTGGCGTTGGTCTTGCCAAACTGCATGTTCCTGTTGTTGGCGCCCATCATCTGGCGCATAAAGTAGAACATGATGGCGATAAGGGCGATCGTCGGAAGCACACTCATCGCCAAGTCGCCCCAAAAATCGGGATCGTTGGTGTTGACGATGTACTTGGTATCGGGGTGCTCCGCCATGAGCTCGGCAAGCGAATCGGAGCCGACATAGGTCGAGGAGAAGCTCTTGAGCTCGCTCGTATCGCCCTTGTCCTTCTTCGTCTTCCAGTAATGACCCGTCACGCTTCCGTCTTGAACCGTATAGGTCAGATCTTCGACGCGATCCTGCTTGATGGCGCTCACCATCTCGCTCGTCGCGAGCTTAACGGTATTGCTGGAATTGGCAAAGCCGGAGCCCATGTTAAAGAAGGCGTAGCCCAGAAGCGCGCAAGCCAAAATAAAATACAGCCAGCCCGTACGCGTGGGCTTCTTGCCTCCGGGCATCCCCGGGATCTTAGGCTCCCGGGGAGTCTGGGAATTGTTATCGTTATGGTCGTCGGGCATCTTACGAATAAACCTCCGGTTTCAAAATGCCCAGATACGGAAGGTTACGATAGCGCTCGGCATAGTCGAGGCCGTAGCCCACCACAAAGGCATCGGGGCAATGGGTTCCAACATACTTGGGCGTGATGGCCGAGACGCGGTCCTCAACGTCCTTCCACAGGAAGGCGGCGACCTCCAGAGAAGCGGGCTTGCGGCTCTCGAGGTTCTTCATCAGATACTTGAGCGTCAGGCCCGAGTCCAGAATGTCCTCGACGATCAGCACGTCGCGACCGCGGATGTCGATATCCAGGTCCTTAATGATACGCACGATACCCGAGGACTTCACACCGTCGCCATAGCTCGAAACAGCCATGAAATCGATGTTGGTCGGCAGCTCGATCTTACGCATCAGGTCGCCCATAAAGACCACGGCGCCGCGCAGGACCGCAATCAGCACCAGATCCTTACCCGCGTAATCGCGAGTAATCTCCTCGCCCAGGCGAGAGACGATACCGTCGATATCCTCCTGCGTGAACAGAACCTTCTCGATATCCGGATGTTGAGAAGCCATGACAACCCTTTCTTGTGCTTATCGCCCACACACCGCCGTATGGACGCGAGCTACACATTCTAGCAGCGCACGGGGTAAATTTACCAGCCCGTGCGCCATCAGCGCGGGAATACCGTCAACGTCGCACAGAATAGCAGGCGTGGGACGCTATTCCGCATCGACCACGCGGAGCAGATATGCCACGCGTGTTGCGGCCGTGCAATTAAAACGCTCGTCCGCGCGAACTCCGGCGACCCACACCACGGCGCCCCCCGGCGCCGTCCTCACCATGGGCACTCCGGCGCGCTCGGAAACGGGAATGCGAGCCTCACCTAGCAAGTCGGATACTTTCTTGCTTCGACCACTCATCCCTAACGGGCACATCACGTCTCCCGGTGCGGGACCGTCCACCCACAGGCGCGCCAATCGCGCCTCGGCAGGGATCTCGCCACGCGAGCCCGCCAGGATCCGCTCACTATCGCTGTCGGCAAAACCCAGGGCAGCCGCGTCTACCAAAGCTGTCACTTCCCCGGCAGCCGCAAGCTCACGGGCGCGGCGCACGATATCGCATCCCGGCTCAACGGCCATCGGTTCTGTGACCAGCATACGTCCCCCGCCCAACGGCAAACGACCGGGTACGGTAACCCAGTCCGCGACCAGGCCCTCGCGAGCCGTCGGCGCCTTAAATGCCAGCATGCCAAACTCAACGCGCGCGTCAATTCCCGCCGGAAGCGTGACCGAGCCGGCGCCCTCGGCAACGCAGGAAAGGACTCGCTCCACATGTCGCATCTCTGGACGAGCGTCCGGATCGATGCGCTTAATCGCCAGTCGCACGATGCGCCGCGCGATTACCACCTCGGCCGCAGCAAGGCGCCTGGCATCGAGCACCAGCGCGCCCGCCGCCTCCTTACGCAGGCAGCTTCGAAACGCCTGTGCCGAAAGCTGAGACAAAAACGCGTCCTCATCGCCTAAGATCTCGCAGGCGGCGCCAATCGTCTTGCAGACGCTCGCGTTGCGCTGCGCCACCACCGGCATCACTCGATGGCGCACGTAGTTTCGCAGATACGAGATATCCTCATTGCTCTCGTCTTCACGCCACGGCTGACCATGTACCTGTAGATAGCCCACGAGCTCGCCATGAGTTAGGTCGAGCAAGGGACGCACCACGATATTCCTCCGGCGAGGAATGCTCGATAGGCCAGCGGGCCCCGAACCCTTAATCGCGTTCATCAAAAACGTTTCCGCGCGATCCGAAGACGTGTGCGCGGTGCAGATACGAGCCGCCGTTCGCGGTGCCCCCGTCTGGGCGCAGAGCTCGCGAACATACCTCCGCGCCGCGGCATAGCGCACCTCGCGGGCCGCGGCCTCAACATTGCCCGACTCCCCATCAAAATAAGCGTGCTCCACGCACAGCGGTAAACCATATTTCGCGCAGAGCTCACGCACAAAGGCCTCGTCGCCATCGGACGCCTTGCCGCGCAGATGATGGTTTACATGCAGCACATGCAGGCGCTCGCGAGCAATGGGGGCAACACCGCGTCCGTCTTGGATATCCAGCTTTGATGTGCACGCCATAAGAAGCAGTGCCGTCGAGTCCGCGCCGCCTGATACCATGAGCACGACAGGAGCAGCCTGCTGCCTCGTTCGGGTCTCATCGACTGCCCCGGGCACGGCATGGTGTCCGTAATGCTGTGATACCGTTGGCATTCGCTTCCTCCTCTATTCGTCCGCACCCATTGTATCCTTTGGAATCTTATGTCTCGTCTGCACCTTCATATCCTCGGCAGTGGCTCTAAAGGCAACTGCGCACTCATCGAGGGCCCGCAGGGGCTCATTATGGTCGATGACGGACTGTCTCGCCGCGAGACATTAAAGCGCATGGCAGAACTGGGGCTCTCGACAGACAACGTCTCGGCTCTTCTCATTACTCATGAGCATAGCGATCACATCAAGGGCCTCGATGTCTGGTGCAAGCACTGGCACGGCCCCCTCTTTGCCAGCAGGGGCACTCTTTCGAGCAAAGAAAATCTTTCGCATCTGCCTGTCGAGGAATTCGATCCCGGCGACGCCCTATCCATTGCCGGCATCCACGTGCAAACCTACTCAACATCACACGATGTCATCAATCCAGTCGGTTATCGATTCGACGCCCTCGATGATTCCATCGGCTTTGCCACCGACACCGGAGAGCTATCGAGCCAAGCCATGAACACCCTCAAAGATTGTCGAGTCCTCGCGCTCGAAAGCAACCACGATGTGACCATGCTGCGCGAGGGAGAATATCCCCGCTTTCTTCAGGAGCGCATCCTGTCTGCAAGGGGACACCTCTCCAATGGCCAAGCCGCCGAAGCCGCGCGCGAACTTGTTACCGAACGCACCGAACAGCTCATTGCCATGCATATCAGCCAAGATAACAATCGTCCGAGCCTTACCGTCAAAAGCTATGCCAAAGCTCTGACCGCAACCCTGGATGACGAGGTCGGCAGCTCCGCAACCCTTCTCCAAGGATCGCGAAAACTCTCGATACGCCCCGCAAGCCAGCATCGGCCAGTAACCATTCAATAGACTGTCCTAGACAGCAAAAGGGGCCGAGAATCGCTTCCCAGCCCCTTTTGCTGTCTTTTAATAGCGCAGAACACCAACGAAGTTAGTCGATGGAGATCTTCGTAACGTTCTTCTTCTCGACGATCTTGGGGACCGTAACGGTCAGGATGCCGTCAGCGTACTTAGCCGAGAGGCCCTCGCTCGAAGCGTCCTTTAGATACACGCCACGCGTCGCGCTGTACGAGCTGAACTCCTTCTGCAGGAAGTTCTTGCCCTCGTTCTCCTCGTCTTCCTCGACATTCACGCTAATGGACAGACGACCCTCGTTAAGCTCGACATCGATATCGTCCTTGGCGACGCCGGTCAGATAAGCCTTGACCTCATAGCCGTCGCCCTTATCCTCAACGTCAACGGGAAACGCCTTGGAAGCAATCGAGTTGTTTGCAAGGTCAGTCATATCATCAAACAGATCGAACAGCGAGCTAGCAGAAGGACGAACGCCAAAAACCGAACGATAAGGAACCATGCTTGCCATGTTTACCACTCCTTTTAAGGACTGCCGAGTCATCTTCTAGGTGACTGGGACTTCTTTTGACGCTCTTATATATGCCCACCCAGTGCTCATATATACATCGACTATAAAGTTTTTTGAGTCTAGTACTATAAGCATATCTAAGTGTGTTTGACTCAGGTTTTAATAAGGTTAAGGTTCTTTGAACCAGAGCTTAAATAACAAGTATGTTCACAGCTACAAATAGCAAGGGGCTTACAATGAGCGCGTACACGTTGTTGGTAACGAGCTAAAGGGCATCATGGACGACCAAAACCAGAACAAAATGTTTATGCCGACGCAGGGGGAAGATACTTCCACGCAGCCGCCGCGGTTCCATCGCCCCCACATCTCGCAAGAGCCCATTAATGATCCGGAGCCCGAGTATGTGACGAGAAATCGATATCAAACGCTCGAGGATGCCCAAACGGGACGTAAACATATGGGCGTCGCCTCGGGAGACCCTGTATATCTGAAAGACGCACCATTATCTAAAAACAGCGCAGCTAGTGATGAGCCGATGAAAGCATCCGCCACTCATCGACAAAGAGGTCCTCGACCAAAGCAAACCTTGACGCATTCGGCTCGCTATCTCGAAACGCCAAAACAGGGAAAATCAATCTTCGTTTCGACAAGTAAACGACGCAAGCAGCATCGACTGACAATCCTGCTTTTGATCATTGCGGTCATAGCAGTTGCCCTTGTTATTCGATTTATTTTCTTTAAATAAAAGCTCAATACCAAAAACGATAAGATCGTCTGGTGTAAATGAGTCATTTACGCCCGGTAAACGCAAAAAAGGGGG
>URAQ01000086.1 GCA_900545875.1 uncultured Collinsella sp. | reverse complement strand
ATCAAGTCGGCCATGTTGAGGGCGACGACCACGGGCAGGCCGGTCTCGATAACCTGAAGCGCCAGGTACAGGTTGCGCTCCAGATTGGTGGCATCGACAACCTGGACGACGACATCGGGCTCACCGCTCATGAGGTAGTCGCGCGAGCACTGCTCCTCGGGGCTGTAGGGGGAAAGCGAGTAGATGCCGGGGAGGTCCGTGATGGTAACGTTCTTGTCGCTTAGGAGCTTGGCCTCCTTTTTCTCAACCGTGACGCCGGGCCAGTTGCCAACGTAGCCGTTGGCGCCGGTGATCAGGTTGAAAAGCGTGGTCTTGCCGCAGTTGGGGTTACCCGCCAGCGCGACATGGATCTGAGAATCCGCCATTCAATCCTTCTTCCTTGTGTGCCTGCGCTGCTTTCTCCGCGCAGGCTGGATAATGTGCTTCAAAGTTGCTGCATTAAGTTAGAAATACCTAACTTTACCTGCAGAAATATACGCCGCGAGCCCTTACTGGACCTCGACGACGGCCGCCTCCTCCTTGCGGATGGAAAGCTCGTAGCCGCGTACGTTGATCTCGACCGGATCACCGAGCGGTGCAACCTTCACAACCTTGAACGAAGTGCCCTTGATGAGCCCCAGGTCCATAAGGTGGCGGCGAAGCGCGCCCTCACCGTGAAGCTTGACGATGGTGGAGCTCTCGCCCACCTTAACGTCACCCAACGTCTTCATTTACTTGTCCCCCTTTCAGTACTTGCAAAAATACCGTCGTCTAGGCGACGGTCATGATGTGCATGGCCACTTTGGAATCGATACCAAAGCGGGCACCCAGCACGGTAACGATGATGTTGGCGCCACTCGAGCTCACCACGTGGATTTCGTTGCCCTCGACAAAGCCGAGGTCCTTGAGGTGGTGCTTCATATCCTCATTGCCCTTTACACGAGACACGCGCACGGTTTCGCCCGCTTTTACCATCGAAAGCGGCATTGCCGGCATCTGCGGTCCGCAAGACATGAGTGGCTCCTAACGTCAGTTCGTCCTCAACATCGACGCGGTAAAAGTTAACCACGCCTATGTTCGCTATAGTAAACTAACACGTGGTTAACTTTTTGGAAAGGGTCCCCATTCAGATTTCGAAAAAGTTTCCTATACGAAACAAAAGAGGCACCGCAAAGACCATCTCTTTGCGGTGCCTTTTGATACCAATATAAATGTGACAAAGGGACTGTCCCTTTGTCACATTGTTACGGTTAAAGCGAGAGGTTTCTGATCGACGTTACGCAGGAAGCCTCATCCACGCCCGAAACGCGGAACACGATGTCCTCGCCGCACTCGCCGTAGAGAGCCATGAGTCCCATGACATCGCGGCCATCCGTGTGGCGATCACCAATCGAAACCGACACGTCACTACGGTGCTTGGCAATGATGTCATAGAGCAGCGCAACCGGGCGGGCGTGAAGTCCCAACGGATCTTTAATCGTCTTTGTAAACTCGACCATGTCCCCTCCCGCGGCATCGCACATTCGGCCGGCAAACCCAGCCACGTGGTAGTTATTGTACCGTTAGATGCTTGTTGAAGCCCGCCAGAAGCTCGACCGGAAAGCGCGTCCCGTTATTTGGTTGGACTCTGGGTCGCAGTTTCCAAAAGGACCCTGTTTGGGAAAGTGCGACCCGTTTTGGACGCAAATTCCGGGTCGTAGTTTCCGCGACGCACGACGGCAAGCCTCCAAACCATGACGTTACGACATAAAAAACGAGGGAAGACACACGTCCTTCCCTCGTTGCAAGCAAGATGTAGCCGCTCGCCTACATCAGGCGCAGGCTGACGTCCTTGAGCTGGGCGCCGCTAACGGCACTCGGGGCGCCCGACATAAGGTCGGAGCCGCTGGCCGTCTTGGGAAACGCCATGACGTCGCGGATGGAGTCGGAACCGGTGAGCAGCATGCACACGCGGTCCAGGCCCAGAGCGAAACCGCCCATCGGGGGCGCACCAAACTTGAGGGCCTCCATGAGGAAGCCAAACTGAGACTCGGCGCGCTCCTCGGTAAAGCCCAGGAGCTTGAGCATGGACATCTGCATCTCGGCGTTGTGGATACGCATACCGCCACCGCCGGCCTCAAAGCCGTCCATGACAAAGTCGTAGGTGCACGAACCGGCCGCCAGCGGATCGGCCTCGATCTTGGCGATGTCGGTCTCGGTCGGCAGGGTAAAGGGCTGATGCTCGGCAGCATAGGCCTTGCGGTCCTCGTCCCAATGGAACAGCGGGAAATTGACGACCCACAGGAAGTCGTGGCCCTCGCGCTTGATCTCGAGTGCGTTGGCCATGTGCGAACGCATGCCGCCCAGGATCTCGTCGGAGAGCAGGCGCGGGCCGGCGGCGAACATCACAAGGTCGCCGGGCTCGACGTCCATGCGCTCGCGCAGAGCGGCCATCTCCTCGTCCGAGAAAAACTTGACGATGGGGCTGTTGATGGAGCCGTCCTCGCGGAAGGCGATCCATGCCAGGCCCTTGGCGCCAAACGTGGAGGCCACGCCGGCGAGCTTATCGATCTTGGCACGTGCCCAGGCACCGGCGCCCTTGGCGTTAATGGCCTTGACGACAGAGCCCTCCTCGTTTGCGGCGGTCGCAAAGACCTTGAACTTGGAGTTGGCAAAGATGTCGGTCAGGTCGACCAGGTGCATGCCATAGCGGGTATCGGGCTTGTCGGAGCCATAGGTGTCCATGGCCTCCCAGTAGTCCATGCGACGCAGCGGCGTGGGCATCTCGACACCCATGCGGCCGAAGGCATCGGACAGAACCTCCTCGAGCGCGCTCATGACATCGTTCTGGTCCACGAAGGACATCTCGATATCGACCTGAGTGAACTCGGGCTGGCGGTCGGCACGCAGGTCCTCGTCGCGGAAGCACTTGGCAACCTGGTAGTAGCGCTCGACGCCACCGACCATGAGCAGCTGCTTCAGGAGCTGCGGGGACTGCGGCAGGGCGTAGAAGTTACCCGGCTGGATGCGGCTGGGGACGATGAAGTCGCGGGCGCCCTCGGGCGTGGACTTGAACAGGGAGGGCGTCTCGACCTCCATGAACTCACGGTTGTGCAGCGCCTCGCGAATGGCAAAGGTGAAGTCGGAGCGCAGCTTGAGGTTGGCCATCATTTCGGGACGGCGGAGGTCCAGATAGCGATAGCGCAGGCGGGTGTCCTCGCTGGTCTCGATGCCGTCCTCGATCTGGAACGGCGGGGTGACGGACGTGTTGAGCACCTCGGCGTGGTCGGTCAGGACCTCGATCTCGCCGGTCGCGAGCTTGGTGTTGGTGGTCTCCTCGCCACGGGCGCGCACGACGCCGTGGATCTTGATGGGCCACTCGGGACGCATGGTCTCGGCGATCTTAAAGGCATCGCCATCGGAGTGCTCGGGGTCGAAGGTGAGCTGCGTGATGCCCTCGCGGTCGCGAAGGTCGCAGAAGATAAGGCCGCCGTGGTCGCGGCGACGGCTCACCCAACCGGTGAGGGTGACCTCTTCGCCCACGTTCTCGAAGCGAAGCTCGCCGCAGGTACGGGTGTGCATGGAATGCTCATCGATGGGACGGGTCTGGCTCATACCAGTGATCCTCCTTTATGGATCTGTGCCGCCCCGTGTCGTTCCGGGCGGCGTCGTACAGATTTGCCCAGCCTGCGTAAACCGCGCAGCCAGACATGGCGTTCTATGTTATCGCACCCGCGTCGATGTGCCGCGAAAAAGTAGCTCTTACCCAAAGACTTGACGGAGACGAAACAATTGACGCACCGCGGCACCCGCCCGCGCTATTCACGTGCGACAATATGCCCCAATAAAACAGCACTTGGAAAGGCCCATCATGACTGCACGCCTCATTGTTATGGATATCGACTCCACGCTCATCAACCAGGAGGTCATCGACCTGTTGGGCGAGGAGGCCGGCGTGGGCGAGCAAGTTGCGCAAATCACCGAGCGCGCTATGTGCGGCGAGCTGGACTTTAAGCAGGCGCTCGAGGAGCGCGTGGGGCTGCTTGCCGGCTTGGACGAAAGTGTGTTCGAGCGCACCTTTGAGCGCGTGACGTTTACCCCCGGCGCGCTGGAGCTTGTGCGCTCGGCGCACAGCAAGGGCTGGAAAGTCGGCGTGGTAAGCGGCGGCTTTCACGAGGTCGCCGATAAGATCGTGGCCGCCGCGGGCATCGACTTTTGCCTCGCTAACCGCCTGGAGGTCGTGGGCGGCCAGCTCACCGGTAAGCTGGCGGCAGACATCGTGACCAAAGAGTCCAAGCTCATCCAGCTGCTGGACTGGGCGGTTGAGTGCGGTGTCGATATGGCTCATACCGTCGCGATCGGCGACGGCGCCAACGACATCCCCATGATTCAGGCCGCGGGCACGGGCATCGCATTTTGCGCCAAGCCCAAGACGCGCGAGGCCGCCCCGTTTGCCATCGATGAGCGCAACCTGATGCTCGCCATGGACATCATCCTGCGTGACTAGTCAGTTTGCTTCACAACTTCATCTAATCTGACATGTCAGATTTCCGAACAATTATGCTCTAATGTTCGGAAACAACCCTTCGCGTGCTAAACTTTTCTGCGTCGAAGGGAACTTATATGGACAAACGAGATCTTGAGCAATTGCTAAGTGACGTGGCAGACGGAAGCATTACGCCGGCCGATGCCCTCACGCGCATCCAGACGGCGCCGACCGCCGACCTGGGCTTTGCACAGCTCGATCTTTCGCGCGGAGTGCGCCAGGGAGCCGGCGAGGTTGTCTACGGTGCCGGTAAAACCGCCGAGCAAATTGCCGCCATTATCGAAGCGCTGCGCGATGCCGGCCAGGAGCGCATCCTGGTCACGCGCCTGGATGCCGAAAAGGCAGCCCGCACCTCGGAGTTCCTCGGCAACGGCATCGACCTGGGATATGTCCCGGACGCGCAGCTCGCCCTCGTGGGCGGCAAGCCCTCCCCTACCGGCAACGGACGCATCGTCGTCGCCTACGCCGGCACGAGCGACCTGCCCGTCGCCGAGGAAGCCGCGTTGACGGCCGAGTTCTATGGCAACGAGGTCGACCGCCTCTACGACGTAGGCGTCGCCGGCCTGCACCGCCTACTCGCGCATGCCGAGGAACTTGCCCAGGCACAGGTGGTCATCGCCATCGCCGGCATGGAGGGCGCGTTGGCGAGCGTTATCGGCGGTCTGGTGAGCTGTCCGGTCATCGCCGTTCCCACCAGCGTGGGCTACGGCGCAAGTTTTGGTGGCGTAGCCGCACTGCTCGCCATGCTCAATTCCTGTGCCAGCGGCGTATCGGTCGTCAATATCGACAACGGCTTTGGCGCCGCTTACCAGGCAAGTCTTATCAATCATCTGAGCGCCGGCACACCCCGCGCCCGCTAAGGAGCATTCCATGTCCAATCATCAGCACACGCTTATCATCGACGGCACCTCGGGCATCAGCGGCGATATGACCGTCGCGGCCCTGCTCGACCTGGGCGCCAGCGAGGAACACCTGCGCGAACAGCTCGCCACACTGCCGGTCGACGGCTTTACGATCGCCGTCACGCGCGTAAACAAGCATGGCATCGACGCCTGCGATTTCGACGTTCAGCTGGCAGAAGAGCTCGAGAACCACGACCACGACATGGCATGGCTCTACGGCAACGAAGCAGCTGCCGAGCACACGCACGAGCACGAGCACCACCATCGTGGCCATGGCGAGCACGAACACGAGCACACACACGACCATGGCCATGAGACCCACGGCCATGGCCACGAGGGCCATCATCACGCCCACCACCATCACCACCGTTCTTTGGCGGACGTCACCGCCATCATCGATGGCTCGCAGCTAAGCGATGGCGCCAAGCGTCGTGCGCTCGCCATCTTTACCGCGCTCGCCGCCGCCGAGGCCAAGGCCCACGGCAAAACGCCCGAGACCGTCATATTCCACGAGGTAGGCGCCGTCGATTCCATCGTCGACGTCTGCTCTGTCGCCATCTGCCTCGATGGCCTGGGTATTGAGGACATCGTGGTCGAGTCGCTTTCCGAGGGCCACGGCACCATTCGCTGCGCCCACGGCCTCATGCCCATTCCCGTCCCCGCTGTCGTCAACCTGTGCCAGGCGGGCAATATCGCCCTCACGCCTGCACCGGTCGCCGGCGAGCTCGTGACGCCCACGGGCGCCGCCATCGTCACCGCGCTGCGCACGTCCGACCAACTGCCCTCACGCTACCGCATCGAAGCCGTCGGCTACGGCGCCGGCAAGCGCCCCTACGAGGGTTGTTCCGGTACGCTCCGCTGCCTGCTCGTTCACGCGGACGCCTAGCCATGGATGCCCGCAAGGCAAAAAGCCGCGCCGCCATCGTTACGGCGTTCTCCGAGCTGCTGCGCGAAGAGGACTACGGCAAGATCACCGTCGGCGTCATCATCGCTCGCGCCCATGTGGGTCGGGCCACGTTCTACGGCCTCTTTAAAAGCAAAGATGACCTGCTCGCTGAGCTCGTGCGCGATATCTGCACCCATGCCCTCGACAATGACGGTACGCCCCTCAATGACCCACTCGTACAGGTCGAGCATATCCTCAACAACCTCTGGGATCGTCGCCAGGGTGTACGAGCTCTCGTAGCCGGCGCCGGCTCACGCGTCTTTGCCGACTGCTTACGCAAGACCATCATGGCCCGAGCAGCCGAAACCGTCCCCAACGACCCAAACGGCCCCGCCGCCACCATGGATCGCAGCTTCCTACTACACCACATAGCCTCAAGCTTCGTAGGAATGGTCCAATGGTGGGCCTGGCACAACTTCCAAGCAGATAAGGCCGACGTAGCCAAAGACTATTTGTCAGCCATAAAGCCCCTCTTCACCTAAGTAAGAAGCTCATTCCAAAGCATCGCCCCAACCCAGGCCGCCACGCATCCCAAAGCGTCACTCGCACTTCAACGCCCCCAGCAGCAACAAGCCCCTCCCATCCAAATTCAGATATATATGTTGGGTTGCTTGTTCCAACGCGACTAAGATCCCGCAGCTGGCCGCATGGGGTAACTTCCCAGCGCA
>URAQ01000085.1 GCA_900545875.1 uncultured Collinsella sp. | reverse complement strand
TGCACAGGTAATGCACCTGCCGCTCCCCATATTTTTCGACCTCGTTCTGGGTCTGGATCATATGCTCGGTCAGCGCGTCGCGGACAACGAGCGCGCAGGCCTCATAAATCTGATCCTTGGTGGCGTCCGCCACTTCGCAGGCAAAATGCCGCTGCAGCTTGCCGGCGATGGCCTCTTTCAGCGCATTCTTGGTGTACAGGTTCTTTGGCATGGTATCTCTTGTCTCCTCACTTAATTTGCTTTGCGGGTTTTACCACCCCAGGGCAGAGTGGTAAACCTCTATGTATTTATCAGCCGAGCTGCCCCAGCTGAAGTCGCTCTTCATGCCCTGGAGCATCAATTTGTTCCACGCGGGCTTGTTATAGCGGAACACGCCGCAGGCCTCGCGGATCACATGCAGCATGTCATGCGCGTTATAGCTGGCGAAGGTGAAGCCGTTGCCCGTGCCGGCGTAATCGACAAACGCCTGCACGGTGTCCTTCAGGCCACCGGTCTCGCGCACGATGGGCAGGGTGCCGTAGCGCATGGCGATGATCTGCGACAGGCCGCAGGGCTCAAACTTTGAAGGCATCAGGAACATATCGGCGGCGGCATACATACGCTGCGACAGCGCCGGATCGAACTCGATGCGCGCAGCCATGGTGCCGGGGTACTTGTCCTGGAAGTAGCGCAAGCCGTCCTCGTAGTCGCGGTCGCCGGTGCCCAGCACCGCCACCTGCACGCCTCCGGCCAAAATGCGGTCGAGCGCGTACATGACCAGGTCCAGGCCCTTCTGACGCGTCAGGCGCGCGACCATCACCATGAGCGGACGGTCATCGCGAACCTCGAGCCCCAGCTCTTCCTGCAGCTTGGCCTTGCACACAGCCTTGCCGGAACGGTCATCAACCGTGTAGTTTGCGGCAATGCGCTTGTCGGTCGCCGGGTCAAAGCCTGCCACATCAATGCCGTTGAGGATGCCCTGCAGCGCGTACGAACGCTCGCGCAGCACGCCGTCCAAGCCCTCGCCAAACTCGGGCGTCTGGATCTCGCCCGCGTAGGTGGGGCTCACCGTAGTGATGGCGTCGGCATAGCGCAGGGCGCCCAGCATGTAGTTGATGCTGCAGGCGTCGCAACGCAGCTGCGAGGCAGCCGCCGGAATATGCGCCACACCAAGGATGTCCTCCATCACGGTGTCGCTAAACTGGCCCTGGAACGCCACGTTGTGGATCGAGAACACTGTCTTGACGCGGTCATACAGCGGCAGGCCCTGGTAGAACTCGCGCAAGAACACGGGCGCCAGTGCCGTCTGCCAGTCGTTACAGTGCAGGATGTCACACTCAAAACCGGCCGGCAGGTGCTGCAGGCTCTCGGTGATGGCCTTGGAGAAGAACGCAAAGCGCTCGCCGTCGTCAAAGAAGCCGTACGGATAGTCGCGCGCAAAGTAGCGCTCGTTGTCGATGAACATATAGGTGACGCCGTCGTGCTCGAGCTTCTCGAGCCCGCAGTACTCGTTGCGCCAGCCCAGGCTCACGTAAAAGTCGGAGAAGTGCTCCATCTGCGCCTTGTACTCGTCCTTGATGGTGGCGTACTTGGGCACCATCACGATAACTTCGGCGCCGGCGCGCACAAGCGCCGCAGGCAGCGAGCCCGCCACGTCGCCCAGGCCACCGGTCTTCACAAACGGTGCGCACTCGGCCGAGGCAAACACGATCTGCATCATTTTGCTGGAATCTGCCATATTGTCTCCCATGTTGCAATTCGAGAATAGCCGCCTGGCGCTAACCGGGCGGCTATTCTACATGTTACGAGCGATGTTGCGGTGCCAACGTTAACGTACGATGGTGGTATCAGAAGTTAACGGAGCCTTGCCCAGCACCAGGATGTTCTCGGGCGTGCCGCGAAGCTCTGTGTTGGTGGGAACCACGTTGTTCTTGTCCAGAATGGCGTTCTCAACACGGGCGCCGCTCTTGATGATGCAGCTCTGGTTAATGATCGAGTTGGTCACCGAAGCGCCTTCCTCAACCACAACGCCGCGCGACAGGATCGAGTTGCGCACGGTGCCCTTGATGATGCAGCCAGCGGAGATGATCGAGTTGCACGCGTGGCTGCCGGTCGCATAACGCGAAGGCGGCACGTCGTGAGCCTTGGTCAGGATCGGGCGCTCGGGATCGAAGAGCTGGTCGGCCACGGTCTGGTCGAGCAGGTCCATGCTGCGGCGATACAGCGACTTCTCGCTAAACACACCCACGACCTCGCCCTTGTACTCGTAGCTGCACACGTCGATGTTGCCAAAGTCGCCCTGGAGTGCCTCGAGCAGGTCCAGATAGTCGGCGGCCTGGTAGTGATCGATAATCTCGAGCAGCGTCTCGCGGTTGACGATGCAGCAGTCCATGGAGGCGTTGTCGCCGTACACGACGCCGGCGCTCACGCCCGTCAGGCGGCCGTTCTCGTTAATCTCGAGCTTGGTCTCGTCATCGACGTTGCGCGTGGCCTTGCAGTACACCACGGTCATCTGGGCACCGGAGTTCTCGTGCGCCTCGATGATGGTGTTGAGGTCCATGTTAAAGATGATGTTGGTGCCCATCATCACAACATAGGGCTTGTCCGAGCGCTGGAACAACGTCTTGTTGGAGATGATGTCGCGCAGCAGGAAGCGCATGCCGCCCTTGGTGGTGCCATACGCGTTGCCGGGCACCATGAACAGGCCGCCCTTCTTGCGGTCCAGGCCCCAGTCCTTGCCCGAGCCCACGTGGTCGATCAGCGAGCGGTAGTTGCCCGGCATGACGACGCCGACGGTCTTAATGCCGGCATTCATCATGTTGGACAGCGGAAAGTCGATCAGGCGGTAGCGGCCCAAAAACGGGACGGACGCGATGGGACGGTCCTTGAGCAGCACGCTGCCGTAGGTCGAAGAGTAGTTAGCGGTGATATAACCGATGGCCTTGCGATTGATCATCGGATCATTCCCCCTTCCCGATAACGACGTCATTTCCAACGACGGCCGTATCCTTGGTGGTATCGACAGAGCCGAGCTTCACGCCCTCTTCGACCGTGGAGTTCTCGCCCAAAATAGCGCGGCAGATGTGCGCACCGCTCTTAACGTGCGCACCCGGCAGCAGCACGGAGTCCTCGACCACAGCGCGCTCCTCGATGATGACATCGGTCGAAAGGATCGAGTGGCGCGCGGTGCCGTAGATCTTGCAGCCGTTGGAGACCAGGCAGTCGTCCAGGCGGCCGTCCGGACCAATGTAGTGCGGCGGACGCGTGGTGATGTTGGACATGATGGGGAAGTGCTTGTCGAACAAATCGAACTCGGGGTTATTGCCCAGCAAGTCCATCGAGGTCTCGTGGAAGCTGGCGATGGTGCCGACGTCCTTCCAAAAGCCGTGGAACTCGTAGCTGTACAGGCGCTTGCCCTCGCCGAGCAGCTTGGGGATGATGTCCTTGCCAAAGTCGTGGCTCGAGCGCTGGTCCAGAGCGTCCTCCTCGAGCGCCTCGATCAGCACGTCGGCCGAGAAGATGTAGATGCCCATGGACGCGAGGTTCGAATCGGGCTTATCGGGCTTCTCGGTGAACTTGGTGATGCGGCCGTCCTCGGGGTCGGTGGTCAGGATGCCAAAGCGGCTGGCCTCCTCCCACGGCACGGGCATAACGCTTACCGTGAGGTCGGCGTTGTTCTCAATGTGCGTCTTGAGCATCTTGCGGTAGTCCATGCGATACAGGTGATCGCCCGAAAGAATCAGGACGTACTTGGGGTCGTTGGCCTTGATGTAGTCGAGGTTCTGCGTAATGGCGTCGGCCGTGCCCGCATACCAGGCGCCGCCGGTCTGCGTCTCGTACGGCGGCAGGATCGACACGCCGCCGTCGCGGCTGTCAAGATCCCACGCCTCGCCGGAGCCCACATAGGCATGCAGCAGGTAGGGGCGATACTGCGTCAGAACACCCACCGTGTCGATGCCCGAGTTGGAGCAGTTGGAGAGCGAAAAGTCGATAATGCGGAACTTGCCACCAAAGCTAACCGCCGGCTTAGCGATCTTTTGGGTGAGTGCCCCCAATCGGCTGCCCTGTCCTCCTGCGAGGAGCATCGCGATGCATTCTTTCTTACTCATCGATTTCTCCTTCTGTCATCGATGTTCCTAAACCCATTAGCGACGGGCGCGGCGCTCGGTCGCGCCCGTCGAGTAATGCCGTGCTGGCAAAGGGGAGCTCGCGGCCTTTAAGCGTGCCAGATCTCGTCGCGGTACTCGCGAATGGTGCGGTCGCTCGAGAACCAGCCGCTCGAGGCGGTGTTGAGCAGCGCCTTGCGGTTCCAGGTCTCCTGGTCGCCGTAGCTGCCGGTGAGCTTCTCCCACGCATCCACGTAGCTGCGGAAGTCTGCCATGACCAGGTCGGGGTCGTTGTTGTTCATGAGCTCGTTGTAGATGCTCTCGAAGTTGCCCGAAAGACCCGCAAAGGTGTTGTCCTTGAGCTCGTCCATCACGCGACCCAGGCGCTCGCGGTCGCCGTTGAGGGTATCCCACGCAAAGTAGCTGTTGGATGCCCAGAGCTGCTCGACCTCGGGAGCGGTCAGGCCGAAGATGGCCTCGTTCTCGCGGCCGGCCAGGTCGGCGATCTCGATGTTGGCGCCGTCGAGGGTGCCCAGCGTAATGGCGCCGTTCATCATGAGCTTCATGTTGGACGTACCCGAAGCCTCCTTGCCGGCCGTGGAGATCTGCTCCGAGATCTCGGCGGCGGGGTAGATGAGCTGGGCGTTACTCACGCGGAAGTTGGGGATAAAACAGACCTTCATGACCTCGTTGACGCGCGGGTCGTTGTTGATGACGTCGGCCACGGAATTAATGAGGCGGATGGTCTCCTTGGCGAAGGTGTAGCTCGAGGCGGCCTTGCCGCTAAAGATGAAGGTCGTCGGCGTCACGTGAAAGTTGGGATCGGCGATGCGACGGTTGTAGATGTCCATCACCTTCATGATGTTCATGAGCTGGCGCTTGTAGGCGTGGAAGCGCTTCACCTGAACGTCGAAGACGGTGTTGGGGTCGATGACCAGACCGGTCTCGGCCTTAACGTAGGCGGCAAGGCGCTCCTTGTTGGCGCGCTTGGAGACACCCACGGCCTTCAGGAACTCGGTATCGTTCTGGAACTCCTTGAGCTTTTCCAGCTCAAAGGCGTCCTTGAGCCAGCCGTCGCCAATGGCCTCGGTCACGAGCTTGGCATAGGTGGGGTTGGCCTCGGCAAAGAAGCGACGGTGCGAGATGCCGTTGGTCTTGTTGTTGAACTTCTCGGGCGTCAGGGCGTAGAAGTCCTTGAGCACGATGTTCTTGATGATGTCGGAGTGGATCTTGGCCACGCCGTTGACGCTATGGCTGCAGATCACGGACAGGTTGGCCATGCGAATCTCGCCGTCCCACAGGATGGCGGTCTGACGCAGACGCTCCTGCCAGCCCTCCTGCGTGGTGTCGAACGACTCGTGCCAACGACGGCTGATCTCGTCGATGATCTGGTACACGCGGGGGAGGAGCTTGGAGAACATGCCGATGGGCCACTTCTCCAGGGCCTCGGGCAGGATGGTGTGGTTGGTGTAGCTCACGACCTGCGTCACGATGTTCCAGGCGTCGTCCCACTCGAGCTTCTTCTCGTCGATGAGGATGCGCATGAGCTCGGGGCCGCACATGGCGGGATGGGTGTCGTTGGTGTGGATGGCCACAAACTGCGGCAGCAGCTCCCAGTTCTCGCCGTGCTCCTTCTCAAAGGTGTCGAGCAGGCTGTAGATGCCGGCCGAGACAAACAGGTACTCCTGCTTCAGGCGCAGCAGACGGCCGTGCTCGCCGGCGTCGTTGGGGTAGAGGATGGCGCTGATGGCCTCGGCCTCGGCGCGCTCAGCATCGGCCAGGGCATAGTCGCCGCGGTTGAAGGCCTCAAGGTCAAAGTGCTCCTCGACCGGCTCGGCGGCCCAGACGCGCAACTTGTTGACGGTCTCGCCGGCATAGCCCACGACGGGGATGTCATAAGGGACGGCCAGGATATCCTGCGTGTCCACCGTGCGGTAGAACGTGCGGCCGTTCTCCTCAAAGCCCTCAACGTGGCCACCAAACTTGATGGTCACGGCCTTGTCCTGACGGCGGACCTCCCAGGGATAGCCGTGGGTGAGCCACTCGTCGGTGGCCTCGACCTGGCTGCCGTTGACGATCTCCTGCTTAAACAGGCCGTAGCGGTAGCGCATGCCGTTGCCATAGCCGGCAATGCCCTCGGCTGCCATGGAATCCAGGAAGCATGCGGCCAGACGGCCCAGGCCACCGTTGCCCAGCGCCGGATCGGGCTCCTGGTTCTCGATGACGGACAGGTCAAAGCCCATGTCGTCAAGCGCCTCGGCGACCATGTCGCGCACGCCAAAGTTGAGCAGGTAGTTGTCGAGCAAGCGGCCGATCAAAAACTCAATCGAGAAGTAGTACACTCGCTTCTTGCCCTCGGCGGTGACGCGGGCGTCACTCTTGGTGGCAACGGTGCGTGCCTTCTCGGCCACGAGCTTGGCCAGGGCGTTAAAGCGGTCGAGGTCGCTGGCGGCCTCGACGCTCTTGCCGCTGATGCTCGTGACGGCATCGCGATAGAGCTCGGTAAACTCCTGCTTGTTGTCGAAGATCTTATTCATACGTTCCTTTCCCCCGGGGATGTTTCTCCCGGAACGGTTATGACATGTATCCTACGCCCCCACGGGGCGGGTAATTACAGTGGTAACGCCTTTGTTACGCTTTCTTGGCAGGAGCCTTAACAGCAGCTGCCTTAGCCTTGGGAGCAGCCTTTTTGGTGGCTGCCTTTTTGGGCCGTGGTGGACTTGGTCGAAGCCTTGGCAGCGGGCTTGGCAGCCTTCGCCTTGGCCGGAGTCTTCTTGGCAGCCGCGGTCTTGGGCTTTACCGAGGACGCACGCTTGCGCGTCGCCTTCTTGGGGGCCTCGACCACGGGCGGCTTATAGCTGCTGGGACCGCGGCGCTTAAGCACCACGCCAGCCAGGCCGGGCACCTTGATCTCAATGGAGTCCATCTGCCCGTTCCATGGATAGGGCTCGCTCGAG
>URAQ01000084.1 GCA_900545875.1 uncultured Collinsella sp. | reverse complement strand
GGTGTCGCCACGGGCAACTGGACTTGGCAGGCCGATGAGGCTGACGTTGAGGCTGCTGAAGAGAAAACTGCACAGCTCCTGCGCAACACCCATAGATTCTGGGGCGAAGCGTGATAAAACCCCCGATATAGGGTACAGTTACAGCTGTTTGAATTTATGCGGGCAGAGCGATCTGCCCGCTTTGTGCTGAAAAGGAAGTATTATGGCGCGCTACGATTACAAGTGCTCGAGCTGCGGCAACGTGTTTGAGGTTGAGCATCCCATGTCCGAGACCCCCGAGGTCGTGTGCCCGAGCTGCGGCGCTCCGGCCGCCAAGACGTTCTCGGCCAGTGGCATCAAGTTTGAGGGCAGCGGCTTCTACAACACCGACCAGCGCAGCGGTGGCTCCAGCACCAGCGCCACCAGCGGCTGCTGCGCCAACTGCCCGCATAGCCACTAGGAACAACGCGGCCCCGCGATCAACACCGATCGCGGGGCTGATTCTTTGCGCTAAGGGTAGCTAATTAAGCTACCCAGGTTTCCTTATGAGTTGCGGTGAAATAAGGACTGTTTGGCGGGCAAAAGCCGCTATTCAATCCCTATTTCACCGCAACTTAGTAGTTACTTGTGGACCAGGCGGGCGCAGAAGTGGCCGTCGTAGGAATCGGCGTTTACCGGTACGCTTTGGAAGAGGCCTCGATCGTTCTGGCGTACGGATACGAGTTTCTTGGCCTGATCGAACTCGGGGAGTTGCAGAATCTGTGCCTCGGAAAGCGGTGCCACGCTAAAGCCGGCACCCTCGGGAGAAGCAAGGAAAGCATCCACCACCTGCGTGTTCTCCTCGTCGAAGACCGAGCACGTCGCATAGATGAGCTCGCCGCCGGCAGCTACGCGCGCAGCAGCCTCTTTGAGCATCGTCAGCTGCAGCTTGGGCAGCTCGCACGTGACGTCACGCTCGGTCAGCCGCCACGGAATCTCGGGGTGACGGCGCATGGTGCCGGTGCCAGAGCACGGTGCATCGATAAAGACCGTGTCAAACTTAACCGGCTTGCCAAGCATGGCATCAAACGATGTGAGCACCTCATCAAGCTCGCAGGCATCACCCGAAACCGTACGGACGCCCTGAATACCGGTCTTATGCAGGCGAGCTAGATTCAGGTCGCACTTGCGATCATGAAGATCGAGCGCCGTATGCTGACGCTCATAGCCCGCACGCTTGGCTTGACACATCATCACATAGGTCTTGGTACCGCGACCAGCACCAATCTCAAGGCAGCTACCAGGGCGCGTGGCAGCTGTGGCGATAAGCTGCGCGTTGAGATCAGACGCCACCGCGGCAGCGCGCTCAAATACGCCCGACGCAACCGTAACCTGGGCATCGACCGGGGCATGGCAGCCTGGGAAGACAGGCGCCACAAGCTGCGAGATATACGGATCGGGCTTGGTCGCAAAGGCGTTCTCATGCAGGGCCAGCGGCGCGGGGGCCAGATTGCCGGCAAAGTTAAGCGCACCCTCAGGAGTGTCGAACGATGCCATAATACGAGCGCACAGCCAACGCGGTAGACCCATCAGGCGCGACAGACGAACCAAGCGTCGCTCAGGCTCATCTACATCGGACGCAGTGGCAAAGTCCTCAACGTTGCCCGCGACCTTATGCAGCACGGCATTGGCCAAACCTGCGGCAGACTTAGCGCCGATGCGCACCAGCTCAACACCCTGACTCACCGCAACGCGGCCAGGCGTATGCAGATAGAGCATCTCGAAGGCCGAGATACGAAGCGCCATGCGAACACGCGGCGCAACCTTTTTAGGCTTATCGAGAAACTGATCGAGCAGTTCGTCCAAAATACCCTGTGTGGCGGCAACACCCAGCGCCAAGCGGGCGGCAAAAGCGGAATCGCGCTGGTCAATGGCCTTGGCAGATGCGCGAGAGGACAGCACGTCGCGCGCATACATACCGCGGCGATCGGCCTCCATTAGCACATCGAGCGCAAGCTTGCGCGCGGGAGACAGCTTGCTCATGACAGAACACCCCACGAAAGATCGGCGCCTTGCAGCCCAGCAGCCCAAGCAGAAGCGGCCATAGCACGCTTGCCATCGGGCTTAACCTCGAGCAACTCAACCGTGCCATCGGAAAGACCAAGGTAAACACGCTTGGCCTTAACGAGAACCTGACCCTCGCCAAGCGACACATCAGCCGGCGCAGCATCGAGCACGCGCACGGTCTTGCCGGCAATCACGCAACGAGCAGGCGCGGTATCGGACGAGGCCAGCACATGACGCACGCAATCAAGCGCCGCCATTTGCGGATCCAGGCGCATCTCCTGCTTGGAAATCTTGGCAGCATGAGTGACGAGCGACTCATCCTGCTCAGTCCAAACAGCCGAGCCATCGGCAAGCGAGGGGAGAGTATCGGCAAGCAGTTTGCCGCCAAGCTCACCAAGCTCCATGGTCAGCGCCTCGGCATGCTTACCGGCAACCGACGTAGACGCCTGGGCACAATAAGCGCCGGTATCAACGCCATGTCCAATACGCATAATAGAAACGCCAGCAACCTCATCACCAGCAAGAATCGTACGCTGAATAGGAGCAGCCCCACGCCAACGAGGCAGCAAGGACGCATGAACATTCACGATACCGAGCGGCGCCATATGCAGCACCTCATCGGGCAAAATGCAGCCATAGGCAGCCACGCAGAAAATATCCGCCTGGGCAGCCTGAAGCGCCTCAACAACCTCAGGCGTCATACGATTAGCCTCAATAACCGGCAACCCAAGCTCAAGCGCCTTGGCTTTAACAGGAGACGGCTCCAGCTTCTTACCACGCCCACGAACAGCATCAGGACGAGTAATAACAAGCGCAATCTCGTTCCCAGCCTCAACAAGTGAAGTCAACGAAGGCACAGCAAAATCAGGCGTACCCATAAACACAATACGCATAATTGTTAGTCTCCTCTCAACAATGAGCCGAGACGGCTACAAATAACAGCGGAAAGCCAAGTACCCAGCCCATCCGCAAGAACAATTCAACATGAACAAATATACCCAAAACCAAAGAAAGAGCCGCAATAAAAGCAGCTCTCTCTCAACAAAGACTATCAGCGAAGACGCCCATCCCTGGCCCGACGGCACCCGGGCGAGTCAAGCAGCGTCAACGTAGTCCCGGGGGCGGCCAAACCTATTCGGTCTCGCCCGGTCGAGCGCCGCGGGCCAGGGCGTCCTGGTACTCCTTGACGGCCTTGAGCCTCTGCATGGGCTTAAGGCGCTCGAACATGGTGTTGCCGTGCAGATGATCGATCTCGTGCTGCAGGCACACGCAGAACAAATCGCCCGTGGCCTCATAGCGAATCAGGTTGGCGTCCAAGTCGTACGCCTCGACCACGACATGGTCGGGACGCTCGATCTCGCAGCTAATGCCGGGGATGGACAGGCAGCCCTCGCTAAACGGCACCAGATGGTCGCTCTGCTCAACAATGACGGGGTTAATGAGCACGTAGGGGTCATAGTCGTTCTTGTCGCTGTAGTCGCAGTCGATGGTGACGAGCTGAATGAGCTCGCCGATCTGCGGGGCAGCCAGGCCGCAACCGCCGTTCTCGAACATCATCTTCTTCATCTTCTCGGCAAGCGCCTCGATCGCCGGGGTGATCTCCTCGATGACGGCGCACTCCTGGCGCAGACGAGGGTCGGGCGACAGTACGATTCCGTTGGCTTCCATGGCCATCCTTTCGGGTTATTACATCAAATCATAGGCGTCGACGTCAACGCTCACGCTCACGCCGCGCACAGAGCCCACCTCTTTGAGGCAGGCGTCGATATCATCAGAGACATGGTACCCCACGGGCGACTTCGCAAGCAGATGGAAGCGGTAACGGTCCTTGGCTCTCTCGATTACACACGAAGCCGGGCCCAGCACCTGCGGCACGACACTCCCCGCCCGCAAAAAGTCGGGCGCGGCGGCATGCCAGCGGCGCTTAAGAAGCTTTGCAATGCGCCCGATGTAGTCCTGCGCGTCGTCTCGGTTCGCCGACCACACCAAGATGTTGACCAAGCGAACAAACGGCGGGTACAGCGCGTCGCGGCGCTGGTCCAGGTCGTAGTCGGTAAAGATCGAACGGTCGTGCTCAGCGACGGCGCGAATTACCGGGTCATCGGGAAGGTAGGTCTGGATGATGACCTCGCCGGGGCGATCACCACGACCGGCACGGCCGGCGACTTGCTCCAGCAGATCGTAGGCGCGCTCCCCTGCGCGGAAGTCCGGCAGCTTGAGGGCAAAGTCGGCATTGACCACGCCCACGAGCGTGACCTCGGGAAAGTCGAGGCCCTTGGCGATCATCTGGGTGCCCAGCAGCACCGCACAATCGGCGGCATCGAACTGCTCGAGCAGCTTTTTGTGCGCATCCTTGCCGCGCGTGGAATCGGCATCCATGCGAATAATGGCGACGTCCTCGGGAAGCATCTGGTGCAGTGCGTCCTCGATCTGCTGAGTGCCCATACCCATTTTTGCCAGGTAGCGACTGCCACATTTGGGGCAACGGCTCGTGGGCGCGGGATACGGCTGCACGCGCCAGGACGAACCGCAGGTGTGACACTGCAGCGTGTGCGTGCGCTCGTGGTACGTGAGCGCGGTGGAGCAGTGGTTGCACGTGGGGACACATCCGCACTCGCGGCACATCAGGAAGGGCGCAAAGCCACGCCGGTTGTGCAGCAACACGGCCTTTTCGCGGCGCTCGACCACACGCTCCAGGCCTTCCATCAGAGGTTTAGAGAACATGGAGCGGCTACCGTGCGCGAACTCGCGGCGCAGGTCGGCAATGCGGACAGTCGGCAGCACGGCGTGTCCCGGGCGCTCGGGCATCTCGACGCGCGTCCAGGTGGCACCGTTATACGTGCCGCGGCGGCAGCGGTCGAGGGCCTCAGCAGAAGGCGTGGCCGAGCCCAACACGAGTGGGCAGCGATAGCGACGCGCCATCTCGGCCGCTACCTCGCGCGCGTGGTAGCGCGGGCTGGAGCCCTGCTTGTAGCTGGTCTCATGTTCCTCGTCAATGATGATAAGGCCCAAGTCGTCAAGCGGGCAAAAGAGCGCCGAGCGGGCGCCGACGACCACGCGGGCCGCACCGCTGGCGACCATATCCCACTGGTCCAGACGCTCGCCGGCCGAAAGGCGCGAATGGAACACGGCGACCGTCTCGCCAAAGCGCGAGCGGAAGCGGCCGACGGTTTGGGCCGTCAGCGAGATCTCGGGCACGAGCACGCAGGCCGAGCGACCGGCCGCGAGCACGCGCTCGATAGCTGAGAGGTAGACCTCGGTTTTGCCGGAGCCCGTAACACCGTCCACGAGCACCACGTCGCCGTGCGCATCCAGGCGAGCGCGCTCAATCTGCGCGAGCGCCTGCTGCTGGCCGTTGGTAAGTGCGACCGGCGCTTTGCCACTCGCGGAGGACAGCGTGGTCTGCTCGCTGCAACCGCGCCAGGCACGGCGCTCCTCCACCACGACAACGCCGCGTTTTTCGAGCGCCTTGATGGTCGCCGACATGCTGTTGTAAAGCAGGTTGAGATCGCGCGTCGTGACCGGTCCGCACTGGAGCGCCTCGATGAGCTGGCGCTGGCGAACGGCGGTCTTGGGCGGTGTATAGTCGAAGCCCTCGGGCGTGAGCATGACCCAACGGTTTTGAATAGGCTTGACGGCGGGGCGCTCAACCGACCATGCGCCGTCATCGCCCTTGACCACGCGCGGGCTACCGCCCGGAGGCAAAAACAGGCGCAGGCACTCGGAAAGCGTCGCGACATACTCGCGGCTCATCCAGCGCGCGATGCGGGCAGCCTCGGCGGTAAAGAGCGGTTTGCTGAGGATGGCTTCGACGGGCTTGATGCGCGAAGGGTCGAGGGCGTTGTTGCCTTGCAGGTCACCAAGCTCGGCCGCAATATCGACGATGTAGCCTGCGGCGGCACGATTGCCAAAGTGGACCAGGACCGTCGATCCGACCTGGGCCTCGTTGGCAAGGGACTCAGGGATGCCGTAAGCAAACGGTTCGGACAGCGCACGGGTGGGGATGTCGAGAACCACGCTCGTGTAGGCGGCGATGGGCTCAGGCGCAGGCTCGGGCTTGGCCGAGGCAGCAGCGGATGCCGGTGCCGCCGGAGTCTCCTCCGGTTCCGGCGAACCAAACAGCGAAAGTTGCTCGGCCATGGCCCCAGCACCTCCTATCCCATGCGTCTACAGAAACAAGAGCCCCGCTCGGGGTGAACGGGGCTCGGATACAAACGTTTGCGCAGCGATTACAGCGCCATCGTGCGGGCGCGGTCGATACGCGCCAGGCAGTCGTCGCGGCCGACGAGCGCCATGGTCTCGCCCAGCGGAGGGCTCACCATGTTGCCGCAAACGGCGACGCGCACGGCCTGGAACACCACGCGCTTCTTAAGGTCCATCTGCTCGGGCAGCGGCTCAAGCGCAGCGTCGATGTTGGCAGCCGTCCACTCGTCCACGCCCTCGAGCGCGCCCTTGGCGGCATCCAGAATGGCACCCATGCCCTCCTTGGCCAGGCCCTTGTTGACGGACTTCTCGTCATACTCGAGCGTCTCGGCCGTAGCGAAGATGGGAGCGGTGACGGTCACGGCGTCGGCCGGCATCTTGGTGCGCGGCTTAACGATGGCGGCAAGCGCGTCGATCCAATCCTCGCCGTACTCGACATTACCCTCGATGAGACCCGCCTCGTGCAGCTCGGGAACCATGATCTCGTCGGCAAACTGAGCATCGGACATGCCATTGATGTACTCGGCGTTGACCCAGTCGAGTTTCTTGGGGTCGAAGGTCGCCGGGTTCTTGGAGATGCGGTCGAGCGAGAACTTGCTGGCCAGGACATCGCGCGGGATGATCGTGGTTTCGCCGTCGAGCGACCAGCCGAGCAGCGCCAGGTAGTTGACAAAGGCGTCGGACAGGTAGCCGGCGTCGCGGTACTCCTCCACCGAGGTGGCGCCGTGGCGCTTGGAGAGCTTTTTGCCGTCGGCGCCCAGGATCATGGAGATGTGAGCGAACGTGGGCACGGGAGCGCCGAGGGCCTCGTAGACCATGACCTGACGCGGGGTGTTGGACAGGT
>URAQ01000083.1 GCA_900545875.1 uncultured Collinsella sp. | reverse complement strand
GCCACGGGGGCGGCAGGAACGGCCTGGGCGGGGGCATCCTGAGCCTGGGCAAGCTGAGCCTGCGCATCGGCAAGCTGCTGCTCGGTAGCAGTCAGACGACCCTTAAGGTCGACGATCTTAGCGAGCATAGCGTCAACCTCAGAGGACAGCGTCTCCAAGAAGACGTCGACCTCGGCAGGATCGTAGCCACGCTTGGCCTCAGAGAAAGTCTGAGCCTGGATGTCTGCAGGGGTAATAGCCATAACAAGTCTCCTTTTTCATCGCCTCGGCGCTACACGCCCGACGTAAGTTACTAAGTCAGTTCTACACGAGTATACCTATAAGAAGCTGCAGAACCAGCCTCTGCACCAACTGCAACGCAATAATCGCAACGACCGGCGAAAAATCGATACCGCCCATCGGCGGGATGAAACGACGGAACAGGTTGAGCCACGGACCGCACACGCTATCAAGCACCGCGGCAATATCCTGAAGCAAACCACCCTGCTTCATGGGAATCCACGTCATAAAGCAGTAGACGACAATGAGCGTGGAATAGAAGTTGAACAGCGTGTTGAGCAGCTGGACGATAGTGTAGATGTTGATGGGAATCTCCTCGTCTTGTCTTTACTTAAGGTAGCCGTCCGCACGAAGCTTCTTGAGATCGGAATCTTTGACCTCGCAACCGGCGGGCAGCACCATGAACACGCGGTCGCCCACCTCCTTGACCGTGGCACCCAGACCGCAGGCAAAGCCGTAAGAGAAGTCCAAGACGCGCTTGGCAACTTCGGTGCGTACGCCCACAAAAATCAGTGCGACAGGCTGCTTGGTGCGAACGCGGCGCACCACGGTCTCCACGTCGTCATAGCTCTCGGGGCGCAGGACATAGGCCGGCAGCTGCGGTGTGGCGTTGATGATATTGCTCGCATAGGCCGAGGCATCGCTCGGTGCAGGCGCGGGCGCAGCGGCGGCACGGGCGCGGGTGTTCTCGGCGTAGCTAGACGGCGTGTCATAGGCACCAGGACGATAACCGCTCGCAACACTGTCCTGCGAGCGCGAAGGCGGGTTATACGTTGTGGCATGGCGAGAGTCATCGCCGACCAGCTGACCGGAGCGCGTATACACGGCAACCGACTCAGCTTCACCGCGGCGCGTCTGACCAAGCAGGCCGTTGCTCGGCTCGTCTTGGGTGTAGAAGCCCTCGCCCGAAGCACCGCTGTAGCCGTTGCCCTGATAACTATCGTCATAGCCGTCATCGTAGCCGTAGTCGTCGTCCTGGCCATAACCCTGGTCGTAACCCTGCTGGCCGCCCAGGTGCATCTTATTTTTAATCTCGTCAAGGAAGCCCATGGTTGTGTCCTCTCGCGGTTTAGTGCAGGCGCCCCGATAATCAGTGCGCACTTCAGAGCCTTATTTTACTGCAAACTCCGGGCTAAATACTACCCTGCCCAGGCGAACGAGCGTAGAGCCCTCCTCAAGGGCAGGCTCAAAGTCCTCGCTCATGCCGCAGGAAAGCTCAGGCAGGTTCAAATCGGGATGCGCCGCCTCCAGCTCATCCCTCAGCTCACGAAGCCCCGCAAAGGTGCGGCGTGCCACATCCTTATTCCCCCGGGGCGCCATAGTCATAAGCCCCTGTACGCAAATTCCCTCAAGTTCTGCAAGCTCACCCGCGGCGGCGCGAATCTCATCGGGTGAAAAGCCTCCCTTCGACTCCTCACCACTCACATTGACCTCAATGAGCACACGCTGGGGGCCGACGAGCTCGCCTGCCTCAATCTTGCGAACAGCACGGCTCGAGATCGCCTGCGCCAGATGCAGCGAACCCACCGAGTGAATCAGCTCGGCTGAGCCCAGCACCGCATTGATCTTATTGGTCTGCAGGTTGCCGATCATATCGAAGCGCACCTCGGGCAGCTCCGGATGCTCCGCCAGACCCGTGAGCTTGCGAACCAGCTCCTGCGGGCGGTTCTCGGCAAAATGGCGATACCCCGCCTGGATGGCGGCAACGGTCTCATCGACACCAACGGTCTTGGACACGGCAATGAGGCTCGCGGCGTCGTGGGGACGGCCCGCGCGATCGAGCGCCGCATAAAAACGTTCCAGAATCTGCTCGCGGCGAGCGCGCATCAAGTCCAAATAGTTATCCATTGCCAATCGCCTCCGCTGACAGCCAAACAAGTAGTCCCATGCTAACGCAAGAGCGCGGCCCCGCATGTGCAAGGCCGCGCTCACTTAGGTATTTACAATCTTTCGACGAACGGGGTTACTTACTCCTCGTCGTCCTCGCCATCGTCCTCATCCTCAAGATGATCGAGCAGGTAGCGAAGACCCTCGCTGACCTCGTTAACGGGCACCTTGGCAACGTAGCGTGCATCGACGGCGGGCCTCATGATAACACCCTCGCCCGAAGGCACGCGCATGCTCTCGAGCTCATCCTCATCAGTGCAGGCGATATCACCGGCAGTCATACGCTGTCCGGTCAACAGGAAGGTCAGACGGCAGGCGGCATCGATGGAAATCGAGGCGATGCGATCGAGATAGCGCGATACCATGATGGCGCGGCGCAGGTCGTCATAGTTGCTGTCGTCGTCCATAAAATCGCCCGTGTCCATGCGGTTAAAGGTGCGGAAGAACTTCTCGTAGGCGGCGTGCACTGGCTCGTCCTCGACGGCCAAGTTGCAGATGATGGACATGTCGTTGGTGACGAGCGCAGAAAGCGAAGAGCCCAGCACCTGGTAGACGGCCTCAGCCTCGGCCTCGACCGTGCCGACAAGCTCCTTGGGCAGCGAGATGTCGGCCTTGATCATATGACGCGTGGCGCGGCAAATCTGGCGAACCTTATCGGTCATGCGCTGCAGGTTAAAGTCGACGTAGATGATCGTCTGAAGCAGGCGGAAGTCGGAGGCGACCGGTGACTGCGTGGCAATCAGGTTGTAGCAGACGGCCTCCAGGTTGGCGCAGCGTGCGTCAATCGAAAGCGTGCGCTTCTTGGTCTTGGTGGCGAGCTTGCGGTCGTCGGTCACATAGGCCTTCACGGCATCGTGGAGGGCCAGATCGACGGCCTCGTAGATGCTCAGCATCTCGTGACGGGCCTCGATGAGCTGACGGGAAAACAGTTTGCGCATGGTTCACTCCAATCAGTTGGGTGCGGTCATGCCGCCCGCACAGTGAATACGCACCGGACCAGATCCGATCGGCTTGGGACTAGTCGCACCGATCAGCCAAAGCGGCCGGTGATATAGTCTTCCGTCCGCGAGTCCACCGGGCTGGTGAAGATCGCGTCGGTTTGACCATACTCGATGAGCGTAGCGGGCTCGCCGGCAACTTCCTGCAAGAAGAACGCGGTGTAGTCACTGATACGAGCTGCCTGCTGCATTGAATGCGTGACGATGATAATCGTCATCTCGGGCGCCAGCTCGGCCATCAGATCCTCGACCTTAGAGACGGAAGTGGGGTCGATGGCGGAGCAGGGCTCGTCCATCAGGAGGACATCGGGTTGCACCGCAAGCACGCGCGCGATGCACAGACGCTGCTGCTGACCGCCCGAGAGCGCCAAACCATCCTTGTTGAGCTGATTGGATACCTCTTTCCAGAGGTTGGCGCGCTTGAGCGATTCTTCCACGATGTCATCGAGGTCGCTTTTGCTAGTCACGCCCTGCAGACGAGGGCCAAAGGCGACATTCTCGTAGATGGATTTGGGAAACGGGTTGGGCTGCTGAAAGATCATGCCCACGCGACGACGGAGATCGACCGGATCGACACCCTCGGCATAGATATCGTTGCCGTCGAGCGTCATGGTGCCCTCGACGCGCGTGCCCTCAATCAGGTCATTCATGCGGTTGATGCAGCGCAAAAACGTCGACTTGCCGCAGCCCGAAGGGCCAATGAAGGAGGTGATGGCGTTTTTGGCGATGTTGAGGTCAAGCCCCGTCAGCGCATGAAAGTCACCGTACCAAAAGTTGAAATCCTTGGCCGTAATGGCCGCTTGCTCCAACGCGGGAGCGGACTGATAAACGGACATGGGACTCCTTAACTAGCGACGCTTGCGCGACAGGAAGCGCGCAAACAGGTTGAAGGCCAAAATGATCACCATCAGCAAGAGCGCAGTGCCGTAGGCTGCGTTCATGTTGATGCCGTCGTTGGCAAGCAGGTACAGGTGAACCGTCATGGGGCGGCCGGAATCGAGCGGCGAAATAGGCAGGTTGATGGCCTGGCCCATGGTGTAGAGCACCACCGCGGTCTCGCCAATGGCACGGCCGATGGCGAGGACGATGCCCGTGGCAATACGGCCAAAGGCAGAAGGAAGCACGATCTTGGAGACAACCTGCCACTTGGTGGCGCCCAGGCCGTACGCGCCCCAACGGATATAGCGCGGAACGGCGCGAATGGCCTCTTCGGTGGTGCGCATGACGATGGGGAGCATCAAGAGCGCGAGTGCCAGAGCGGCAGAGACCATCGAAAGGCCCAGGCCCATAGCCTCGACAAACAAGGCGTAGCCAAACAGGCCCATAACGATGGAGGGCACCGAGGCCAAAGCGTCAGCAGCGTAGCGAATGAGCTCGACGACCTTGCCCTGCTTGGCGTACTCGGCCAGATAGACGGCTGCCAGCACAGCGATCGGCGTGCAGATAAGCATGGCGAGCGCCGTCACGTAGACGGTCGAGACGATCGTGGGCCAAATTCCGCCCTCGGCGTTGACGCCCTGGGGCCAACCGAAGATAAAGTCGAGCGAGATGTGTGGCAGGCCGTTGATGACCACGTAGGCGATGATAGCGACCAGCACCAGCGTGGTGATGTAGGCAGCGGCACGGAACACGCCAAGCATGATCTTGTTGGACAGGTCCTTGTTGATGCGGCCCTTCTTGCCGTGGGAAAGGGCACGCTTGATGCGCTCGCGCGACGAGGTCGTATCGACCGTCGTGTCAACGGAATCGGACATAGCCTACCCCCTCTTCTTCTTGGAAATCAGACGGACGATGCCCACCAGCATGGCGGAGATGATAAACAGGACCACGCCCATGCCGAACAGAGCCGAGCGGTGCAGGCCCGAGGAATAGCTCATGTCGAGCGCGATCTGGCTCGTGAGCGTCGAGATGGGGCTCGCAATGCTGTCGGGAATAACCGGAGCGTTACCCACGACCATGAGCACGGCCATGGTCTCACCGATGGCACGGCCCATACCCAGCACGATGGCATCAACGATACCCAGTTTGGCGGCAGGTAGCACGACCTTATAGATGGTCTGCCACTTAGTAGCACCCATGGCATACGATGCCTCGCGAATGCCCATGGGAATGGAATTGAGGGCATCGATGGTAAGCGTCGTGATGGTAGGGACGATCATAATGGCGAGCACGAACCACGCTGTCAGTGCACCAAAACCAAGGCCGCCGGTCAGTTGTGCGATAAACGGGCGGATGATGATCATGCCAAAGAAGCCGTAGATGATAGAAGGGATGCCGGCCAGCAGGTCGACGGCAGGGCTGATGAGCTTGCGCACGCGCTTGCTGGCAATCTCGACCAGGTAAACGGCTGTACCCACGCCCAGCGGCACGCCCATGGCGAGCGCACCGACGGTCACCAGACCCGAGCCGGCAAGCAGCGACAAGATTCCGTAGTGGCCCTCGGAAGGCGCCCACGTAAAGCTAAAGAAGTCCGCCAGACCGATGTCAGTAAAGACGGGCAGCGCCGAGTACGTGGTAAAGACAAAAATCAGGATGACGGTAACGACCGCCAAGAACGCGCAGGCAAAGAAGATCCACTGCAGCGCCTTCTCCTTGATATAGGTACTGCGCGATACGAGCGCCAGCTCGCGCTTCTTGGGCGTCTGAACATTCTGCTCAGTCTGGGAGTTTTCCTGTGCTTCCATGCTACTCACTCCCCTTCTCGTCGTTGGTGACGGGAATAAAGCCCGCCTCGCGAATCTGCTTGTCCATCTTTTCGGACGTCACATAGTCGATGTAATCCTGCGCCTGCTGCGAAGGCACACCCTTCACAAAGAAGTAAAGGTCGCGCGAGATGGGATAGCCGCCACTCGCGACCGTCTTCTCGGACGCCTCAACATGATTGACCGAGACGGCCTTGACCGAGGTCTTGGCGTTGAGGCTATCGACGAAGCCCAGCGAAATGTAGCCGATGGCCCCACGCGAACGAGATACCACGTCGCGCACCTGGCCCGTACCCGAAAGAACAGCCGAGCGGCGATCGAACGGCGTGCCATCCATCACGATGGTACGGAAGGCCTCGCGCGTACCGGACGCCTCGTCTCGGTTGATGACCTGAATCCTCAGGTCCTCGCCACCGACCTCTTTCCAATTGGTAATCTTGCCGGCGTAGATATCGCGGAGCTGCTCGGTCGAGAGGTTATCGACGGGGTTGTCGTCGTTCACGATGACCGCGATACCGTCGTGGGCAATGACGATGGGAGTCAGGCCCAGATCCTGTTCGTCGGCATTGAGTCCACGGGAGGAGCTGGCGATATCGGCCGTGCCGGCGCTGACGGCCTCGATCCCAGCGGAAGAACCCAAACCGGAAACGAGCACGTCGATGCCGGTCTCCTCCTTAAAGCCCTCGGCCGCAATCTCGGCGATAGGAAGGCAGGTCGTGGAGCCGGCCACGGTAATGGAAGAGGTCGAAGATCCCGAAGAACAGGCGCACAGCGTAAGCGTAAGCACAGCGGCGCTCAGAACCGATACGATCTTTCTCATAGCATCACGCCGATCGCAGCATGGCGCCCACAGGTGCCGTCCTCGTTACGGTAGGAATAAAAGCGGTCGTTCTGACGCACGGTCGAAAGCTGGGTATCCACGATATTATCCGCGTCGACACCGACATCTACCAGCGCCTCGCGAATGGCAGCGGAAAGATCAAGCATGCGAGAGGTATTCGCATCGATGCAAGAGAACTCGGCGGCAAAGCGATCCATGAGTTCCTGGGATACCTCATATTCGTCACCCAAGATATGGGGGCCAATATAGGCGGAAACGTCGCTCGCATCGCAGCCGGCAGCATCGCAAAGCGCCTGGCACGCCTTGGCAGAAATACGTGCAATCGTGCCCTTCCAACCGGAGTGCACCACGGCAAATCCGCCAGGGGCCACCAGCACCACGGGAACGCAGTCGGCAAAGCAGAGCAGCACGGGCACGTTACGCGCCGTACAGACGATGGCATCGCAGCCCTCAGCAATCTGCTCGCGGACGTCCTCAAGGTCA